>JAITEA010000218.1 GCA_031282285.1 Helicobacteraceae bacterium | reverse complement strand
TAGCCCGCCGCGTTCAGCAAAGCGGACACGCCCGCGATCGTGGTAAGCGCGCTATCGCCGTCCGCGCCGACATACTCGTACGCCGCGCCGTCGAGCGTGAAGCGGACAAACGGCGCCGTTCCATCGGCTTGATCGGCGCTTATCGGCAACTGGTAGCCAAGCCCTTTGGCGCTCGTGGCTGGCTGTTTGCCAAAACCAAACCAGAGGTCCTCGCCCCCGCGCAATCCAAGCTCTTTGCCGTTTTGAACGACCGCGCTTAGATCGCTGGCGTTGTTTAAGCTCTCAAGCCGCTTGAGGCTGGCTACCGTCTCGTAAGCGGCGCCGCCGTTCGCGCCCGCCGGAGCGACAAGCCGAAGCGAGCTTGAGAGGATTAGCTGATCGCCGTTTGGCGCGATCGCCTTCTGCTGCGCGTTGATCGCCGATTGGTTGAAGTTGTCGCCGTAAAAGGCGGTTTTCTCCGAACCGTCGAACGCGGCGAAGGCGTTCAGCAGCGCCGCGCTCGTGGAGCCGCCGTTTGCCGCGAGCAGCGAAAAGTTCTCGTCGCCGCGAACGGCGATCGCGCCGTTGTAATCGATAAAAACGCTGGCTTGCGGATAGACCGCCCGCGTCGTTTGCGCGATCGCCGCCTCTAAATCGCTTAGTTTCGCGTCCGCGCCAGCCGTCCAGATCGCGGCGTTCAGCGGCTGCAAAAACGGATCGCTCGCGTTGGCGATAGAGAGCGCGCCCTGCGATGAAATTAGTATATTCGCGCCGCTTCTTGTCGCGCTCGCCGCGCCGCTTGCGTTGATCGCGCCGGTAATCGCTTCCGCGATCGCATCCGCGTTCGCGCCCGCCGCCCACGAGGCGTTTATCGTTTCGCCGTTTAACTCGAAACTAAGCGGCGAAGCGATCGCGTCGCTAACGGCGATCGTCTTGTTGATCGCGCCGAGCGAGGCGTAAACGCCCGCGTTGTCGCCGGCGGCGATCAGCAGATTTTCATTCGCGCCCAAACCCATATAAACGCCGTTACGATCATATAACGACGCGAGCGGCGCGTTCGGGTTCGCCGCCTGCGTTTTGGCGGCGGGATTTGGCAGGTTGGCGTTCATCGAGGCGGTTTTGGTGGCGATCGCCGGATATACGATATCGCTGGGCGCGAATATGGGCGACTGCGCCGAAACCGCGCCGATCGCGCTCGTATTTACGCTTGGATCGATCTTCCACACGCCGCCGTCGTTGATCAAAGCGCCCCAGCTTGAGCCGAGCAGATAGTTTCCGTTTTGCGTTACCAGCGCGCCGTTCGCGTCGCGGCTAAAGGCGCCGTCGCGGGTGTAGGCTACCTCTTTGGCGTCGTAGATATTCGATCCGGCCACGCCAAACCAGCCGTCGTCGGTTATGGCTATATCAAAAACGCCGTCGCTCTGGCGGTACGCCCCGCTTCGCAGATCGATAGCCGTCGCGCTGACGCGGGAGCCTACGCCGTCGTCGCTGGAGAGCGTTTGCGAGTTGAGCGCGAGCGAGCGGCTAAAGAGCGAGGCAAACTCGGTAACGCTGGCGCGATAGCCCGTCGTATTGATATTGGCTATGTTGTTGGCGGTCGTATCGATCGCGCTTTGATGCGTTTTCGCGCCCGTTAGCGCGGTCCAAAAACCGCTGTTCATTTGCGATCTTTGATCGAGACGATCTGATCGAGCGTATAGTATTCGCCGCCCAGATAGAGGCGCGGCGCGCTCTGATCGAGCGAAACCGATTCGATAGGATAAACGCCCAGATCGGCGGTGTAGCTCTTGCCGGAAGTCGCGCCCGTATATTCCGCGCGGATCGAATAAACGCCCGCGCCGACCGTTTCTCCCGCGCTGTTTTTGCCGTCCCAGACAAACTCCTGCAAACCGGCGGAACCATACGGGATCGGTTGCGCTCTGATCTGAACGCCCTTGTCGTCGGATACGATCAACAGCCCGTTTTCAAAATCCTCTTCGTAAAAGAGATAGTCTTTGTATTCCGCGCCGCCTTCTTTGAACTGGACGGCGTTAAGCCCCGTATCCGCCAGCTTGCCCACCGCGCCGATAAGCTGATAGGCGCTCGTCAGCCGAAACTGAGATACCATATCCTCCATCGCCTTCTGGATATTCGCCTGCGATTCGATCACCGCCATATCCGCCGTTTGAGCCAGCATCTTGTCGGTGTCCATCGGGCTTGTCGGGTCTTGATACTGAAGCTGAACCAGCAGCAACTTCAAAAAAGCGTCTTTATCCAGCGCGCTGTTTGGGTTGTAGGTAATCGTAGCGTCGGTCGTTCCGCCCATAAAATCTATCGCATTTGTAGCCATATATGCCCTCCGAAATTATTAATTAATATAAGCAATTTCTATGCCGCTATCTTGCTCGCTTTGCTCTTGATCGCGCCGCTTGCGCTCCTTATCCTGCCGATCTTTGCCGTTTTGATCGCCGCGATTGTCTTGATTGTCGTAGTAGCGCAGATCGACGCGATCGTGCCCGTTTTGCGCCAGCGCGCCGCGAAACTCGGCGCTATGCGCGATCAAGAGCGCGATTGTCCGCGCCTCGCCCCGCGTAGAGACGATCAGGCTATCGCCGCGCTCTATCAGCGTAACCTCGATCTTGCCAAGCTCTTTTGGGTTCATCTCGATTGAGACGCGGGTAATTGGCGGCTTGTAGCTCTCTATCGCCTCGTTTAGCCGCGAAGCGAAATAACGCGCCGCCGTTCGCGCCGTCTGCGTTCGGACTTCAAAACGCCTGCCTAGGTTATCCCGCGCCGCGACAATCTG
>JAITEA010000055.1 GCA_031282285.1 Helicobacteraceae bacterium | reverse complement strand
TCAAATGGTACGAGATCGCCCACAAAGAAGGGCATCAGGGGGGGGGCTTACGCTTTAGGGCTAATGTATTACAACGCGTTAAAAGACTACCCCAACGCTATCAAATGGTTTGAGATCGCGCATAAAGAAGGGCATAAAGGGGCGGCTTACGCTTTAGCTCTGCTTTACAATAAAACGCTCGCTGACTATCCTAAAGCCATTAAATGGTACGAGATCGCGCATAAGGAAGGAGATAAAAGCGCCGCTTACAGTTTTGGGCTAATGTATTACAACGCGTTAAAAGACTACCCTAACGCTATCAAATGGTACGAGATCGCTCATAAAGAAGGAGATAAAAGCGCCGCTTACGCTTTAGGACTGCTGTATGAAGATCAACTAAAAGACTATCCTAAAGCGATCGAATGGTATAACATCGCTCACAACAAGGGCTATCAAGGCGCCGCTTACGCTTTAGCTATATTATATAACGAACGGCTGAAAAGCTATCCTAACGCAATCGAATGGTACAATATCGCCCATAACGAAGGCGATAAAAGAGCCATATTAGCTCTTGGACTGCTTTATGGTCAGTCGCTTAAAGACTATCCTAAAGCGATCCAATGTCTTGAAACGGCTTTCTATAAAGTCGGGGACAACAGCGCATCTTACGAGCTTGGCTTTCTTTACGAAAGCAAGCTGAACGACTACCCCAACGCTATCAGGTGGTATAAACAATTCGATCGGAAATATGCCTTTGAATGGTTAAAAGAGGACGCGGATAAAGACTTCAGAGCCGCTCAGTATATGGTGGGCTTAATGTATATGGACGGCAGAGCGCCAAAGGACATAACCAAAGCGAGGGAGTATCTTAAGAAAGCCGCCGATAATGGAATAGAGGAAGCCAAAGAAGCCCTAGCCGCTCTCAATAACGCTCAACCAAAGCGGGAATAAGCGCTAAATGCTCCAGCCTTCCATTTCAAACCGCCAAGCCTTGCGGGGGGGGGCGTTAGTTTAAGAGGCGCTGAGATCGAGTTTGAGCGTTTTGAGCCTTAGCGCGTTTGCCGCGACCGAAACGGAGCTTAGGCTCATAGCCAGCGCCGCGATCATAGGGTTGAGCAGCCCCAAGCAGGCGATCGGAATGCCCAGCGCGTTGTAGCAAAACGCCCAAAACAGATTCTGTTTGATATTTCTGATCGTTGCGCGGCTGATCAGGATAGCTTCCGTTACGCCGATCAAATCGCGCTTCATCAAAACTATATCGGCGCTCTTTATGGCGATATCCGTCCCCGCGCCGATAGCGACGCCGATATCGGCTTGCGCCAGCGCGATCGCGTCGTTGATCCCGTCGCCCACGAACGCCGTTATCTCTCCAGCCTTTTGCGCGGCAGCAATTTCGGCGGCTTTATCTTGCGGGCGCAAACCGGCTTTGAAGCGTTCTATGCCCAGCGCGGCGACGACGGCTTCGGCGGTTTTGGCGTTGTCGCCGGTGAGCGCGACGATCTTCGCGCCTTGCGCCTTGAGCGCGTCGATCGCGGCTTTGGCGCCGGCTTTCGGCTGGTCTGACGCGGCGAAGCTCCCGACCCTCTCGCCGTCGATCTTTGCCGTTATCTCCCCGTTTTCCGCGCCGATCTCGATCGCTTTGCCTTCCACGACCGCTTTAACGCCGACGCCCGCGATCGACTCAAACCGCCGCGCTTCAAACTCGATAGGCGCGAGCGCGGCGATCGCCCTGCCGATCGGGTGTTCGCTCTTTGCCTCCGCCGCGGCGAGCAGCGGTAGCAAAGCCTGATCGCCATTAAAGATCGCGCTGATCTTGCCTTCCGTCAGCGTCCCCGTTTTGTCAAAGAAGATCGTCGTAACCTTGCCAAGCCGCTCCAGCGCCTCGCCAGACCTGATCAAAACGCCGCGCTTTGAAGCCAAGCCCGCCGCGATCGTGATCGCCGTGGGCGTGGCAAGCCCAAGCGCGCACGGGCAGGCGATAACCAGCGTCGAGATAAAAACCTTCAGCGCGAAGGCGAAATCGCCGCTTACAAAATACTGCGTCAGACCCGCCGCGATCGCTACCGCGCACACGATCGGCGTAAAAACGCCGCTGATCGTGTCGGCAAGCCGCGCTATCGGCGCTTTGGAGCCTTGCGCCTCCTCGACCATACGCGCTATCTGCATAAGCGCGGTTTCGCCCTTCGTCGCGACGGCGCGGAAGGTCAGCGCGCCGTTTTGGTTGATCGTCCCCGCAAAAATCGCGTCGCCCGCCGTTTTGGCGATCGGGCGGCTCTCGCCCGTGAGCATAGATTCATCAACCAGACTTTGCCCGTCGATCACCTCGCCGTCGATTGGAATATGCCCCCCGGGTTTTACGATCAACGCGTCGCCCAGCGCTATTTCGTCGATAGGCTTTTCGATCTCTTTGCCGTTTTCGACGACGGTCGCCGTTTTGGGCGCGAGATCGAGCAGCGACTTGAGCGCGTCGTTCGCCTTTGATTTGCTTTTGGCTTCCAGCGTCTTGCCAAGCAAGATCAGCGCGACGATAACGCCCGCGCTCTCGTAGTAGAGATTGTGCGCGGCGCGCGCGTCGCCAAGCGCGATCAGCGCCGTGTTGAACAGGCTGTAGCCGAACGCGCTAGAGGTTCCAATGGCGATCAGGCTGTCCATATTCGGGCTTAGCGCAAACAGCGAGCGAAAACCGACGACATAGAAGCGGTAGCCGACCGCCATAATCGCCAGCGCCAGCGCCGCTTGAATAGCGGCGTTTAGCAGCGGATCGCTAAGAGTTGTTAAGCCGACCATCGGCGCCATCGCCAGATATAGAAGCGGCGCGGCTAGAACGAGCGCGGCGATCAGCTTGTTCAGCGCCGCGCGCGCCGTATCCTCGCTAGCGGCTTGCTTGTCCAAGACGCTAAAACCAAGCGCCGCGATCCGCGCTTTGATCGTCTCGAACGGGACGCGCTCGTACTCGATTGTCAGCTTTTCGGCGGCTAGATTGACGCTCGCCTTTTTCACGCCCTCGAGCTTGTTTAGCGCGCGCTCGATACGCGCCGCGCAACTAGCGCAGGTCATACCGCCGATCGCCGCCGTGGTTTTCATCGTTCCGACCGCCTCGCCTCAAACCATAAAGCGCCTATCGTAAGTTCTCGGCTTCTTCGCAAGCGTCCTCGTCGCCCAGATCGCACGCTTTCTCGTAGTATTCGAGCGCCGCTCTGGTACTTTTGGCTACGCCGATCCCCTCTTTGTAAAGTTCGGCGAGATTAAAGCAGCCTAGCGCCTCGTCGTCGTCGCACGCCTTTTTGTACAGCGAGCGGGCTTTGCCAAGATCGATCTCGATCCCTTCGCCGATCTGGTACGAATAGCCTAGATTGTTGCAGCCAAGCGGCTCTCCGTCGTCGCACGCTATTTTGTATAGCCGGTTCGCCTCTTGATGATCGATCTTAACGCCTCTGCCCTCGTCGTAGGCGTAGCCTAGATTGTTGCAGCCAAGCGCGTCGCCGCTTTCGCACGATTTTTTATACAGCGCGACGGCTTTGTCGTAGTCGATATCCACGCCTTCGCCCTCGTCGTAGGCGTAGCCTAGGCTTGTGCAGGCTAATATGTAGCCGCCCTCGCACGATTTTTGGTAAAGCTCTGCGGCGCGCTTTAAGTCTTGCGCCACGCCTTCGCCTTCGCCGTAGTCGTAACCAAGACTGTGGCAAGCCTCCATATGACCGCCCTCGCACGCTTTGGCGTAGTAGCGCGCGCCCTCCTCGTAATTGCCCGCTTCGTCGGCGTCCAAGCCTTTGTCGAAGTAGCTTTGCGCCTCGGGGCTGATCGCCTGTCTGACTACTCGCGGCGTTTCCTCGCGACCCTCTTGCGCTTGAACGGCGTTTGACGAAGCGCCAGCCCTTTCCTCGCGACCCTCTTGAACGGCGTTAGCGTTTTCGCTCGTTTGCGGCTGCGCCGGTTTGGACGCGCCCCCCCGCGATAGCGCGATAGCGCCTGCCACGCAGATAATCGCCACTATCAAACCAAACGCAATTATCCAAATCCCTTTTCTAGAATCCATCTGTAATCCTTTGCCTTTTGACGGAATTGTTTTTGAAGTTTATTATTCTATTCCTTGATTTTGCGCGTCTTAGCCGATATTCGTTAAAGCAAGAGGCGTTGGCTTAAAGCGTTTCTTGTAAAATTGGGGCGGCTGTCCTTGTCGGCTTTGGCGGCGCAACGCGGGCAGACGCCGTTGAAAGAGGAAAAATGCGGATTTTATGTTTTGCCTTCGCGCTGTTGGCGCTCTGCGGGTGCGCGTCCAAATCGCCCAAATGGGAGGACCTCGGCGCGTGCTACGGCTACGGTTGCGAGCAGTACGGGCGCGCCAGAGCGATCGTTAGCTACGCTAGGATCGCGCGATCGGGCGCGCAGGATATAGAGCTTATCTTGGACGACGGCAGGATATTTGCCGTGTACGATTACTCAAGTTCGCGGCGTTTTAAGATCGGCGATCGGGTGATCGTGGATTACCGTTTTCGCAAGGTAAAAAAGATAGATTTTATAGGCTCTATATACGAGGATTGGATTTATTATTATGCTGATTGACGCGTATGGACGCGCCGTGGATTATCTGCGCGTTTCGGTTACCGAGCGGTGTAATTTCCGCTGTCTGTACTGTATGCCCGACAAGCCTTTAAGCTGGGTTCCGCACAGCGAGATTCTGCGCTACGAGGAGATGATTTTGTTTGTGCGCGCCGCGATCGATTGCGGCGTAAATAAGGTGCGTATCACCGGCGGCGAACCGACCGTGCGCGGCAATCTGGACTATTTTATTAAGATGATCGCCGATTACGCGCCCAATATCGATCTGGCGATGACCACCAACGGTTTTTTGCTTGGCGATCTGGCGGCGGCGCTGAAAAACGCGGGGCTTAAACGCGTAAATATTTCGCTCGATTCGCTTAAACGGGAGACGGCGGGCAAGATCGCCAACCGCGACATATTAGATCGCGTATTAAAGGGTATTGAAGCCGCCATATCGGTCGGATTGCAAACCAAGATTAACTGCGTGCCGATGAAAGGGATCAACGACGGCGAAATATGCGATATTATCGAGCGCTGCAGAGCGTGGGGCGTAAGCGTTAGATTTATCGAATATATGGACAATACGCGCGCTCATAAACGGCTGCGCGGTATGCGCAGCGACGAGATTTTGGAAGCGATCGCTTCGCGTTACGAGTTTGCGGAGATCGAGCGCGATCTCAAAAGCCCTTCGCGATTGTTCGCGCTGAAAGAGGGTTATATTTTTGGGTTGATCGAGCCGCACAGAGAGGAGTTTTGCGCCTCGTGCAACCGCGCGCGGCTGACCGCGGAGGGGCTTTTGGCGCCCTGTCTTTACTACGACGAGGCGCTTAGTATAAAGTCGCGTCTGCGCAGCGGCGATGTGGCGGGCGCGGTGGCGGTTTTTCGCGAGGTTTTGGCTAATAAGCGCGAGAAAAACCGCTTTGGGCAGGAGCGATCCGAACGCGCCTTCTACGAAACGGGCGGCTAAGCGCCAACACCGCTCATATCAACTCCGCAAACCCCATATTCACGCGATTGTCATTGCGCATCAAACATCACCAAACCCGATCGCTAAAAATATACGCTCGCTCCGATCGACAAACGATCGCGCCCCTTTCGATCGCCGCGTAAAGGTTTGCCCGCTCGCCCTGCGCGAAGCCGACTCTGGGCATAGCGTAAAGCAATACGCCCTCAAAAAAAGGGGGAGCGCAAATATTGCCGGTTGCGGTTATTGCGTAGCGCGCGAGCTGGGCAGGCGTAAAGAGGGGAGCTTGCGATATGTCTATTGGTTGGATTTGGCGCGGCGGCTGCGGGAAGGGCTTGCGTAAAGCGCGGGCGCTAACGGAACGCCTTGATTGCGGCGCGCGGTTTTGCTATGCTTAGCGCGGCAAAAGGAGCTAAGGAGCTAAAGTATGGGCGAAATTCACGCTTTTTTCAGGCGCGAGGAGCGTTACGAGGGGTTGCAGCTCGTCTATGGAGCCGACGAAACCCTGAAGCAAAAAATCCTCGCCGCGCTAGAAGCGATCAAGCAAGAGAGCGGGCTAAATCCCAATGTGATGGAAAACTGCGATCTAAGAGCGCCCGAAAAATGCGCGATCTACATTGAGTTTGACGACGATTATGATCGAGAGGGCGGCGCGTTTTTTGAGAGGTTGCTAAAAAAATTAAATATAGGAAAATGCGATTAGACCCCTTTACAAATCCTGAAAACAAGTTAAAATACGCTCTCAATCGTAACATAAGGAGGCTATCACGGAAATGAACAGCAAATCGAGTCTGGATCGCGAATTGACGGTCTACCTCGAAAAAAAGTACAGCAAAGTGTTCCTCTCGCCAGAAGAGGTCGAGCGCGAAACGCTGGTCAATCCCAACATTGTTCCGAGCACTTCGGACAAGCAGAACACTTGGCTACTTCGCGATGTGGTCGAGTTTCTTAACCGCCCCTTTTATCCTAAAGAGATTCGTCAGATGGGGCGCAGGGAGAAGAAGGCATATATCATTCGCGCCACAACCGAGACGCTCAACGGACTATGGGGCAAAACGATTTCGCTCGAGGCGCCAATCGCTTTAGAGGCGTCGCTTGAAGCGTCGCTTAGCGAGTCGCAACAAATCGCTTGAATCGTTCGCCTAGTTGGGCGGGGTCTAACAGGGCGCGAATGCGCCCTATCTCTTTTTGGTAAGCCGCGAAACCCGCTTTCTCTTGATACATCTCCAGCAGATCGATTAATCCCATCTCCAAAAGCGCGCTATTCTGGTTTTTTATCTCCGCGCTCTCAAATCCTGCATCCTCAAACGCCTTTTTGATATGCCAAAACGGCGCGTCGGCGCTCAGATCGCATTGCGCGAAGTACGGCGCGAGGCTCTCCGCCGCAAACAGCGGGATCGTCTCGTGTTCTTTGTAGATTCTCGCCGAAAAATCGTTGCGTGGCGTTAATTCGCCATAATCAAAGGTCAAAAACTCGCAACTTTCAAAGTTCGCTTTCAGCGAAGCGGCAAACGCCTCGTAGCCGCAAAACAGCTCGCCGCGCTCTATCTCAAGCGCTCTGGCGCGTTCTAGCGTCCGATCGTCGCCGTCGCGCCAAACTACGCGGTCGTTTTGGACAAACGCTACT
Organism: Helicobacteraceae bacterium; assembly: GCA_031282285.1. Classification (GTDB taxonomy): domain Bacteria; phylum Campylobacterota; class Campylobacteria; order Campylobacterales; family SZUA-545; genus JAIRNH01. The sequence continues at coordinate 4,738 of JAITEA010000055.1, read as the reverse complement.
TTATCGCCGTCGATTAGATCAAACGCGAACGCGTCAAGCAGTTCGTTGGCGTAAACAAACGCCGAAGCCGCCGCGATCGGCTCGATAGACGGCGCGATCGTTACGCTTATCGCGTCGCCGAAGCTCGCCTTGAGATACTCGCTTTGAACGAGCCTCAGCGCCGCGATCGGCTCTACGATCGCGAACTTCAGCGAACCTATCAGGCGCGGCTCAAGCGTATGGATAAACTGGATCGCGTCGGCGATCAGGCGCGCGCCGTGCGCTCCGATCTCCACGATCGCGCTATCTTCGCGCAGTTTGCCCGCCGCTACCCGCGATATGATATGTTTGGCGATCGCGCCGCCAAAAAATGGCGTTACGCTGACGCTCGTATAAAAATCGCCCCGTTTGCCTATGCTTTTGTACGATCCGTAGTAGCCGTTTTCGCCGTAGAGCCACTCCCGCGCGTAATCGCTGAAACGAACCATCAAAGCGAGCGGCAGGCGCGATCGAGCCGCTCAAAACCCTCGCCGATCTCCTCGAGCGAGATCGTCAGCGGCGGCAGCAGGCGGACGCGATCTTCGCCCGCCCGCAAGACCAGCAGGCGGTTTTCGTGCGCCGCGTCGATAATCGCCTTTTGCGCCGCGCCGTCTTTTGCGACAAGCGCCTTCATTAGCCCGATACCCGTAACGCCCGTAAAAAGAGTAGGAAAGTTCAGCGTCGTAGCGCGGCAGCGATCGCCAAAGTAGTCGATCGTCCGCCCAAGCGCGCCGCTTGCGCGCAGCCCCTCCAAAATCTCCAGCGTTACAAGCGCGGCTTTTGTCGCCAGAAAGTTGCCGCCGAAGGTCGAGGCGTGATCGCCAAAACCCAGCGCGTTTTTGATCGTAGTCGCCGCCGCGCCGATCGGCACGCCGCCGCCAAGCCCTTTGGCGAGCGTGAAAATATCGGGCTTAACGCCGTAGATCTGCGACGCCAGAAACTCGCCGCAGCGATAAACGCCGCACTGAATCTCGTCGGTAATCAACAGCAAATCTTGATCGCGCAGCAACTTGGCGAGGCTAAGCAGGCGATCTTTGTCCAGCGGCGTTACGCCGCCTTCGCCCTGAACGATCTCGACCATAACGGCGATCGTCCGCTTGCCGATCAGCTTCGCGGCGTGATCGAGATCGTCGGCGTAGGTAAAGCCGTCGGGAAAAGGTCCAAAATGTTCGTGAAACTTATCCTGCGCGGTGGCTTTCAAAGCGGCGATCGTCCGCCCGTGGAAGGAGTTTCGCAGCGTGATAATCTCGTATCGCCCGCGTTTTTCGCCGTATTTTCGCGCGATCTTAAACGCGCACTCGTTCGCCTCCGCGCCGCTGTTGCCAAAGAAAACCTGCGCGTCCGAGCCGCTTAAACGGGCGATCGTTTGCGCCAGTTCGGCTTGATTGCGGTTTAGATAGAGGTTGGATATATGCAGGATTTTAGCGGCTTGATCGGCAACAGCCGCGCTCAGGCGCGGGTTGGCGTAACCGACCGAATTAACGCCGATTCCGCTCGCGAAATCGATATAATCGTTCCCCGCCTCGTCGAATAGCGTAGCGTTTTGCCCGCGCTCAAAGGCGATCTGCCGCCTCGCGTAAGTTGGCAATAGATATTGTTCGTTGATTGGCTGCGGCTTCATTTGTGCTCCTTTGGTTTTAGCGTAATCAGCGCGATCTCGTTGGGCGCGAACATTCTAAACGGCGGTCCCCAGTAGCCCACGCCGCGGCTGACATAGATTTTGCCGCGCTCGTCGTGGTCGTAAAGCCCCGCGAAATAGGGCTGTATAAACGACACAAAGATCGTGAAAGGGAACATCTGCCCGCCGTGCGTATGCCCCGCGAACGCCAGATCGAAGCTGTTGGGCGGAAACTCGAAGGCGAGTTTGGGCTGGTGAAACAGCGCGATCGTCGGCGTATCGGTTGGTACATTTGCCATCGCCTTGACGGGATCGGGCGTCAGCCGCCCGCGCCGCCTGCCGGATAGATCGTAGGTTCCCGCGATAGCGAGTTCGCCTTCGTCGAGACGGATAATCCGCGAGTCATTGCGAAGTACGACTATGCCTAGTTGTTCCAGCCGGCTAAAAACTTCGTCGGGATTATATATATATTCGTGATTGCCCGCCGCGTAAAATACGCCGTATTTGGCGCGGAGTTTGGCGATCTCTCGCAGCGGCGCCTCGATCCGCTCTATCGGCGCGTCGGTCAGATCGCCCGCGATTACGATCAGATCGGGCTTCAGCGCGTTTACCTGATCGACTATGTTTTTGGCGAAGCGCTCGTTCAGCAGTTTGCCGTTGCCAAGATGCAGATCGCTTAGATGCGCGATCGCGATGTTTGCGCTCAAACCTTCGATCTCGACCTCGGCGCGGTTGATATTGGGCGCGGTGAACGCCGAAAAGAAACCGTAGCCAAGATACGCCGCCGCGACGATCGGGGTCGATAGCCTGACGATATGTTTATGGCGCGGGTTTTTGAGCGCGCGCGCGATCCAATCGCCAATCAACACGGCGATAAACGAAACGAACAGAACCGCCACGGAGGAAGCGAAAATATCCTCCAGATAGCCGCCAAAATAGCCGTATCGTCTCAGCGGCATATAGGTTACGCACATCAAAAACAGCGCCGCGACGACCGCGTGCGCGGCGATTTTCGCCTCGCGGCGAACGGGCAGCTTATGCACAAAACCTACGGCGATGCCAATCGCCATCGCCAGACACACAATCGCCGAGACGGACATAAACGACATAATTTCTCCTTGAGCCGGCGCCGGCGCGATCGACGATCGATTGCGCGCCGTTAAACGGCTCTGTCTAAGCCGTTTCTAGTTTGCCGTAGCCTACATTGGTTTTAGCGCCGACGCCAAGCGTCGTTATGATCGTCTTGAACAGATCGAGCTTTTGCTTCGCCGTGATAACGCCGTCGTTTAGTATAAACGAAAAGGCGAATTTTACTCTCCCCGCGACTTTGAGAAAGCGAAGCGGCGTTGGGTTTTTCAGTTCGTCGCCGTGCGGCGTAATATAATCGTCGGCAAAAACCTTGTCGCCGCCGCTTGCGAGCCTCGCGTCCAGAAAACGATCTCGCTCGTATAGGCTTATTTGTTTGCCGCGATCAAGATCGTCGCTTTCGGGCGCGCCTATTATACCCGCCCTCGCTCCCTCAAAAATTTCGCTTTCAAGCGCGTCAATATCCGCCGCGTCGTCTCTTAGCAGCTCTCTGATCCACTCGCGGCTTGCGTCTTGATACCCCTTTAATACGCGAGAAGGAAATACGCTTCGCAAAACGCCTTTAATGCTACTGCCGGCAATAATAGGCTCCCCCGTCGTATGATCGAAGAAAAATCCCAGCTTAAAATTGGCGTTCCCATCTCCGCTTTCTTTGAAGTCGTGCGCGTAGCCGCTGCCTAGCAGCATACCGGGGTAAGTTGTGATTAGTTCAAAACCAAGGCGTTGCGGCAGGGATTTTTCGTTGTTGGCAGACGGCGAAATATGAAGATTCAATAGCTGATTGGCGGCTTTTTTTACCGCTTCGCCGTTATTCGGATCGTGGGTCATATAACGCCAAAAAAGCCAGCCTGCGTTAGCGTTTTGCAAATTAAGACCGCCGCCGCTCTGTTTATTGTTATCTGCTCGTTCAGATCGCGAATCGTTTCGCGGTTGGGCGTCGCTGTTTCGTTTGCCTTTACTATCGCGTCCGTCTTGCTTAGCGCCGCTACTTTGAGAAGGCGCGGCGTTTTTCTTTGCGGCGCTTGGATGATCGTTGTGTCCCGTCTTAACGATCCTTATTTTAGCCTTGAGCGAATCCTGCCACTCCTCTTTAGCCATTGTCGCTCTCCTCGTACTTGCCGTAACTACGGATCGCGAGTTTAAGCGCGATCGCGGCGTTTAGGATTTTTTGTTTGTCGGCGTTGGCTTTTGTCGGGTTTTTTTTCCACTCGCCTAAGTTTCCCTCCGCGATCTGCGCGATCATCTTTGGGATCGCGGTTTTGGCGTCCTTGTTTTTCGCGCCGCTCTCTTCGTTGGAGTAGAATAGTACCGTCGCGCAAACGCCCGCCTGCAGACAACTGCTTCCAAACGCGGCGATATAGCCGTTTAGCGTATCGGGTAGTTTGTCGCTTTTGATAAGCCCGCTTGCTTTAATCGCGTCAAACGCTTTGGGGATCAGCCGTTCAATCGCTTGCTTGTTCATTGAAACGCCTTTATCTTGGTCAGCCCGTAACCGACCGACGCGTTGGCGCCAATCTGCGGCGTATCGCCTAGCAGCGCCTCTTCAAACGCCTTGAAACCGGCGTAAAACTCCTCTTTGTCGTCGCGATGCAACAACTCGTCGGAAGGGACGCCCAGCATAAACCATAACCTTGTTTCGCGCGGCAGAACCTCTTCGTAGAACAGATTTTTGGATATGCCGTTTTCCAGATGGTTGCGCGCAATCACGGGCAGCTCTTTGGCAAGCTCCTGAAACTGTTCGTTTGGAATAACCGCGATATGATCGCCAAGCAATGGTTTTAGCGCGTCAAAAGCGTTTTGCGCGGGCTGCGCTTTGATTTCAAATAGTTCTAAAGTCGCTTCCTTTGCGCCGCTAACCTGCGCCGTTTTCGCGGCGGCGATCTTGCTTAGCGCCTCTTTATAAGCGCCCAAACTTACGCCGAGCGTTTGCGCGGTATTTAGCAAATCGGCGGCGATCGAAGGCGATATGGCGACAAAATAGGGTCGCGCGTCGCTTCTAACGGGCAAACCCAATAA
>JAITEA010000038.1 GCA_031282285.1 Helicobacteraceae bacterium | reverse complement strand
AGAAACCACCCCTCGCCCGTTTGATTGCCGCGAGACAAAAACGGCGCGGCGCCAAAGGCGATCTTGTCGATCGACGAGGGCGGCGAAAACCGCTCGCTCGCCTTGAGCGCCTTTTTCATATCCTTGCGGTAGTACTCCATAGCCTTGATCGCCGCGTTGCCCGCGAGCGCGGCAAGGCGGCTACGCGAAAGGAAGCGGTAGTTGAAGTCGTAGTCGTACGCGCAGTAGAGCAAAAAGTCCATCAGCGAGGGCATAACCGCCTCGCCCCCTTCGCGCTCGACGATCTTTACGATGTCGTTATTGGCGCCCGGGTGAAACTTGACCAGTATCTCGCCCACAAGCCCCACGCGCGGCTTGCGTTCGCCCTTCAGCTCCAGCGCGTCGAACTCGCGTACGATCTCGTAGATATTTTGCTTGAAGGTTTTCATATTGCCGTCGAAAACCGATTCCTTGCATACGGCTACCCATTTTTCGTAGAGCGCCTCGGCTGAACCGGCGACCTTCTCATACGGGCGGACGCGAAAGAGCGTATTCATCAGCAGATCGCCGTAAACTATGCCCATCATCAGGCGGTGCAGAAATTTCCCGCCCGTCTTGAAGCCGTCGTTTTTCTCCATACCGACCGCGTTGAACGACAGCACAGGCACATTGGGAAACCCCGCGTCGGTAAGCGCCTTTCGCAGGTAGCCGATATAGTTGGTGGCGCGGCAGCCGCCGCCCGTTTGCGAGATCATCGCCGCCGTTTTGTTCGGATCGTATTCGCCCGACTGCATAGCCTCGATCACCTGCCCGACCACCATAATCGAGGGATAGCACGCGTCGTTATTCACATACTTTAACCCGCAGTCGATCGTATGCGGCGTGATCGTCTCGAGCAGCTTAAACTTGTAGCCCTCGGCGCGGAAAAGGGGGTCGAGAAACTGAAAGTGCATAGGCGACATCTGCGGCGCGATAATCGTGTAATCCTCGCGCATCGCTTTGGTGAATGAGACGCGCTTGTATTTGGACGCCTTAGGAGCGCCAAAATTGCGCGCGCTTTCGGCTCGCTTGTCCATCGCGGCTTTGAGCGAGCGAATGCGAATGCGCGCCGCGCCCAAGTTTGAGCCTTCGTCGATCTTGATCGCCGTGTAGAGTTTGCCGCTTAGCGCGAGAATCTCCTGCGTCTGATCGGAAACGATCGAATCCAGCCCGCAGCCAAACGAGTTGAGATGTATCACCTCCAGCTCCGTCTCTCCCGCCACGAAGGTCGCGGCGCGGTAGAGCCTCGAGTGATAGGTCCATTGATCGACTACGCGAAGCGGCTCGTTCAGCTTGCGCAGATGCGACACGCTATCTTCGGTCAATACCGCCATATCCAGCGAGGCGATAATCTGCGGTATGCCGTGATGAATCTCCGGATCGATATGATATGGTCGTCCGCACAGCACGATACCGCGCTTACCGCTTGATTTCAGATAGGCTAAAGTCTCTTCGCCCTTTCTGGCGATGTCGGCTTTCGCCCTCGCCTGCTCGTCCCACGCCAGATCGAGCGCGCGGCGTAGCGCCGAGGAGGATATTTTGGGAAAGACGCGCTCAAGCTGTTTTGCCAGCTTGGAACTATCCTCCAGCGACAGAAACGGCTGAATCAGCTTGACGCCGTTTTCCTTCAGATAGTCGATATTGTTGCGAATCAGCTCTGGATACGAGGTTACGACGGGGCAGTTGAAGTGGTTGTGCGCGTCGCCAAACTCCTTCTGCTCGTAGATGACGCACGGGTAAAAGATCGTTTTCACGCCGCTGTTTATCAGATCGACGATATGCCCGTGAACCAGCTTCGCGGGGTAGCACACCGTGTCGGAAGCCAGCGTGTCAAGCCCCTGCTCCAGCAGCGCTTTGGAGGAGTGCGCGGAGAGCCTGACCTCGAAGCCAAGCTCGGTCAAAAAGGTGTGCCACAGCGGATAGTTTTCGTAGATATTGAGCGCGCGCGGAACGCCGATAACGCCAAGCGGCGCGTTCTGGCGCGGCGTATAGCCAAAAATCCGCTCGTATTTGTAGGCGTACAGATCGGGCGCGCCGTCCGCGGCTTTGGGCTTGCCGGCGCCGCGCTCGCAGCGGTTGCCGGAGATAAATTTCCGCCCGTCGGAGAAGCGATTGACCGTTAGCGAGCAGGTATTGGAGCACAACCCGCACCGCGCCGTGGAGCGTTTGACCTCGAAACTTTGCAGCGCTTCAGGCGCCAGCATCGCGCTGATATCGCGCCCTTGGCGGCGCTCTTTGGCGATCAGCGCCGATCCAAACGCGCCCATCAGCCCCGCGATATCGGGTCGCACCGCCTCGCGCCCCGAGATAAGCTCGAAGGCGCGCAGCACCGCGTCGTTGTAAAACGCGCCGCCCTGAACGATAATCTTTTCGCCAAGCTCCTCTGGACTTTTGATCTTGATAACTTTGATCAGCGCGTTTTTGATCACGGCGTACGACAACCCCGCCGAAATATCCGCGATCGACGCGCCCTCTTTTTGCGCCTGTTTCACGCTGGAGTTCATAAACACCGTGCAACGCGATCCCAGATCGGCGGGCGCGCGCGATTTGAGCGCGGCTTTGGCGAACTCCTCGATGGGCGTTTGCACCGATTGGGCGAAGGTTTCAAGAAACGATCCGCAGCCCGACGAGCAGGCTTCGTTGAGCAGTATATTGTCGATCACGCCCTCTTTGATGCGCAGGCATTTCATATCCTGCCCGCCGATGTCGAGGATAAAATCCACGCCGCTAAGGAAATATTCGGCGGCTTTGTAGTGCGCGATCGTCTCCACTTCGGAGAAATCCAGCTTAAAGGCTTCGCGTATCAGCGCTTCGCCGTAGCCCGTTACGGACGAGGCGGCGATATTGACGCTGGGCGGCAGCAGCGCGTACAGCTCCTCCATAATCGCGCTTACCACCTTGATCGGATCGCCCTCGTTGCTGTAGTAGCGCGAGAAAAGCAGCTCGTTATTTTCGCCGATCAAAACGGCTTTAGTGGTGGTCGATCCGCCGTCTATGCCCAGAAACGCCGCGCCGCTATACTCGGCGAGGCTGGCTCGCTTGATCGCGGCGCGGCTGTGGCGCTCGTCGAACGCGGCTTTCTCCGCTTCGTCGGCAAAGAGCGGTTTTAACGCGCCCATATTGGGCGCTTTGAACTTGGCAAGCCTGTCGAAGGCTTCCGCCACGCGCGAAAACGGCGCGGCTTGCCGCAGATCGCAGCTTAGCGCCGCGCCGATCGCCACGAACAGCTCGCTATCTTGCGTCTGAACGACATTTTCGGGCTTCAGCTCCAGCGTTTCAATAAACCGCTTTTTCAGCTCCGGCAGGAAGTTCAGCGGACCGCCCAGAAACGCCACGTTGCCGCGAATCTTACGCCCGCACGCAAGCCCGCTGATGGTCTGGTGCGCCACCGCCTGCAAGGTCGAAAGCGCGATATCCTCGCGCGGCGCGCCCTCGTTTAGCAGCGGCTGTACATCGGTTTTGGCGAACACGCCGCAACGAGCCGCGATCGGGTAGATATGCGTGGCGCGGCTTGCCAGATCGTTCAGCCCCGCCGCGTCGGTTTTCAGCAAGGCGGCCATCTGATCGATAAACGCGCCGGTGCCGCCCGCGCACGATCCGTTCATACGCTGCTCCGCGCCGCCAGTCAAAAAGGTGATTTTCGCGTCTTCGCCGCCAAGCTCGATCGCCGCGTCGGTGTGCGGCGCGAAAGTCTCTATGGCTTTGGCGCAGGCGATCACCTCTTGCACAAACTCAAACCCTAAAATCTCCGCCGCGCCCACGCCGCCCGATCCGGTGATCGTTACGGCGGCTCTGGCGTTTGCCGGCAGGGCGCCGCTTTTGGACATCTCCTCCACGCTCCGCGCCGCCGTTTCGCGTACTTCGGAGTAGTGGCGTCTGTAGGATTTGAACGCGATCGCGCCGCGAGCGTCGAGCGCGACGGTTTTGACCGTCGTCGATCCTATGTCTATGCCGACGCGGTAGATCGCTTCGTCCATTTTCATTATCTTCATCGCGCAAAATCCAATACCATAAAACTTATCATACCTAAAGAAACGCTATGTAACGCTTGTTACGCCCATAATCTATGCATTGTATCACAGCGGGGGCTTAAAACGCCAAGCTAAATTAAAATATTTACAAAAAAGCGCTTGCCCATTTTAGCCGCTATCTATTGTTTAGGAGCGGACGCGGCGGATTGACCGCGTTAATAGCGTTTTCGTTTTCTTGGCTCGCCTCCGTTTCGTCCAAGACCTTTGTCAGCGTCGCTAAATCCAGATTGTCTATTTTGGCGGCGTCCAGCAACCCCTCTTTGATCAGATCGAAAACGATCTGCCGTTTTTCGCGCTCTTTTTTTGTCGCGTATTCGGCGGGGTTTTTCAAAACCGCGATCGAATAGGCAAACCACTTTTCCAGCCTTGAGGCGTGATAGAGCGCGTTTTCATAAGTGTCCGAAACGCTGATATAGATATGCGTATAGTTTGGCAGCTTGAACTTCGCCGCTCTCAATCGCTCCAAGATCGCGCCGCATAGCTGTAAATCAAACGGCGCGAAATAAAACCGATCTATGCCGTCGATACGGTAATAAAACCGCAGATCGTAGATCAGGCGGTTTGGCTCGATATTGGCGTTTTGCCTCGCGGTTCTGTCGGCAAGCGCGCCGTCTATGCGGTTTTGGCGCGCTTTTATCTCGTAGGCTTTATCCAGCGCCTTTAACTTTTCGGCGTCCAGCAAAGTCAGTTCGTCTATCGTCCGCAGCGCCTTTTGCGCCTCCGATTGATCGCCGATCTTTTTGTCTATGATAGTTATAACTTCGCGCAATTTGTCCAGAAAAAGCGGATATAGCTTATACCACCCGACCGATCTGCGAGCCGATAGCTCTGGAAACGCGACCGAAACCTGAAACAGCCCGCTCTTTTTCGTAAAGCGCGAATAAGGAAGCGACGAATACCATTTTGTCGCCTGTTCGGTTGGCGCTTTTTTGGGGTACCCAAGATTAAGTTCAAGCGTATCGATCGCGGGATAAATGTCCGCCCACAGATCGGAGAGATACAAACTGAAATAGCGCAAGGGCGGATCAAAACCGCCTCCGTATGATCCGTAAGTCAAAAAGTTAATCCAAACATTCATTTTGCCTCTTTTCGCCTTCAAACGCTCTCGATCAGCTTTAGCAGCTCGTCGCGATTAAGCCATCGATCGTTTTTGTCGCTGGCGTACTCAAATCCTTCGGCGACCGGTTTGCCCTTTTCGCCGTTTGCCGCGATAGAAAAATCCGCCTTTTTTTGAAAATCGATCGCGGGGCGGATCGAGAAAAAGTCGTCGAACTCGTAAACGCCGCGCGCGTCGTCGATAGAGATCATCGTCTCGTGCAGCTTTTCCCCCGGGCGAATGCCGACGATCTCCAGTTTTGCGTTGGGCGCCATCGCCCGCGCCAGATCGACGATTTTCGTCGAAGGGATTTTGGGCACGAATATCTCGCCGCCGTGCATACGCTCGAAGCTCTTGATCACAAACTCCGCGCCTTGATCGAGCGCGATCCAAAAGCGCGTCATTCTCTCGTCGGTGATCGGCAAGCTTTTTGCGCCCTCGGCGATCAGCCGTTTGTACAGCGGCACGACGCTGCCTTTGGAGCCGATCACATTGCCGTATCGCACCGCGCTGAAGCCGCAGTCGCGCGCGCCTTTGATATTGTTCGCGCCGATAAAGAGCTTGTCGCTCACCAGCTTTGTCGCGCCGTAGAGATTGATAGGGCTCGCCGCCTTGTCTGTCGAGAGCGCGATCACGCGTTTAACGCCCGCGAGCAGCGCCGCGTCGATCACATTTTGCGCGCCGTTGATGTTGGTTTTGACGCACTCCATCGGGTTGTATTCGGCGATCGGCACATGCTTCATCGCCGCGGCGTGAACGCAGTAATCCACCCCTTCCATAGCGCGGCTAAGCCGGTCGCGATCGCGTATATCGCCCACGAAATAGCGCATCGCCCGATCGGTAAAAACGCGGCTCATCTCGTAGTGTTTCTGCTCGTCGCGGGAATAGACGATCAGCCGTTTGGGTTTGTAGCCGCTCAGTATCTTTTTGACGAAGGCGCGCCCGAAGCTGCCCGTGCCGCCCGTGATCAGTATGGTTTTGCCGTTAAACATTCAAAAACGCTCCAGCGATTTATCTATAAACTCAAAAGCGCGCCTATCGGTCGCGATCGATGCGTGCGTGGCGTCGGTCGCGCGTTCGTAAAGCGCGAGGTTATTTAGCGCCTCTTTGAGCCGCGCCGTCCGCCTGTTTGGCACGACCAGATCGCGCGCTACCTCCAAGATCGCGAAGGGTATTTTACTTGCGCGGATATAATCGACGCTGTCGAACGGGTTGCGGATAAACAGATGCGCCAGCAGAAAGCCAAAGCGCGATCTGGCTATGGCGCGGATCGAGTCAAACGGCGTGATCAGTATCGCGCCGCCAAGATCGCGTTTGCTTGATAGATAACAAACTACGCCGCTGCCCAGACTGCGCCCAAGCGCGATAACGCGATCGTATCGCGGCGCGAGCGCGTCGTAGAGCTTCAGCGCGTCGGCAAACAGCGTCGCTTGCGAGGGCTTGCCGCCGCTGGCTCCGTAACCGCGATAATTGAGCGCCGCTATATCGATCGAGCCAAGGCGCGAGCGGCGTTCGGCGAACGCGGAGAGCAAGGGCGGGATATACCAGACATTGTCGCAGTTGCCGTCGAACCAGAGCAGCAGCGTTTTGGAGTCGCGCTTGATATGAAATCCCTCGAGCTCCTCGAGCCTGAAGGCGATCGCTTCGTCTATCTTGTGCTCGCCCAGACGCGAAAAGGCGCTTGGAAAGATCAGCTTCTCCTCAAACGCGATCAGCGCGAGGATCGCGAGCAGATAGATGGCAAACGCTATCGCGAACGCGCTTAGCGCGGAAATCATAAAACCGCCTTCGCCGCCG
>JAITEA010000033.1 GCA_031282285.1 Helicobacteraceae bacterium | reverse complement strand
GCTTTGGTTAAATCCTGTTTTACGCCTAAACCGTCTCTGTACATTGTTCCGATCCAATACAAAGAACCGTATCGTTTAGTTTTATCAAACGATATTTGAAACCATTCAAGGGCTTTCTTATGATCTTTAAGAACATCTTTATACAGAAGTCCTAAAGCGTAAGATGCGTCTTTTTCTCCCATAGTATGCGCGATCTCGTACCATTTGATAGCTTTGGGGTAGTCTTTAAGCGTTTGTTTATAAAGCAACCCTAAAGCGTAAGCCGCTCCGTCCGCTCTATTCTTATGCGCGATCTCGTACCACTCGATGGCTTTAGGGTAGTCTTTATCTATATCGTCGCTGATTATTCCCAATCCGTAAGCGCCGTGAGGGCTTTTCGCTTGATGGGCTATCTCAAACCATTTTCTTGCGTTTTCAGGATCGTTAAGATACCAATAGTACACCGCTCCAACGCCATACGCTCCGTTGCCGTCCCCTCTTTCGTATCCTTTCTTATACCAATACAACGCCTTATCATAGTCTTTAACCTCATAAAGATATAGATTACCTAGCATAAAAGGCGTATACTTATCCCCTCTTTCTGAAGCCATCTCAAGCGCTGGTCCGTCTTCGTACGCTCTAAGTCTTGGATCGGCGGCGGATAGAGCGATTGATAAAAGAGATAAATAGATCGTTACGACAGATAACAAGCGCTTCATTGACGAATCCTTTTTTGGCAAATTATAGTCTTTTGGACTTTGGTTATTCCAAACTGCGGGAGCGGCGGAAGCGAAAACAGGGCGAGGGGCGATCAAGAGGGTATTGGCGAGCGCTGAATATTTGTCCAGTAATTTACTTAAGATAATCAATTCCGCTACCTAGCCCTTCAGCCCTCTTTGCGTCAGATCGCGCGAGGCTTCAGGCGATCGTTGCCGCTTGGCTTGCCAATCGCCGGTAGCCTAGTTTGGCGCTTGCTGGCGCTTGGCAGAAAGGCGTTTCAGGAGCGTTTAAGCGCTTTTTACTATAATCACGCGCTTTATTTCACCCTTTACGGGCGCAAACGCGCCTAGATTAACAAAAGGAGATATATGCCAACCATCAATCAATTGGTTCGCAAGGGTCGCAAGAAGATAACCTTCAAATCCAAATCGCCCGCGCTCGCGGAGTGTCCGCAGCGGCGGGGCGTTTGCACGCGGGTTTATACCACCACGCCGAAGAAACCAAACTCGGCGCTTAGAAAAGTCGCGAAAGTGCGCCTGATGAGCGGATTCGAGGTGATCAGCTACATTATGGGCGAGGGGCACAATCTGCAAGAGCACGCGATCGTGCTGGTGCGCGGCGGGCGCGTAAAAGACCTGCCGGGCGTTAAATATCACATCGTGCGTGGCGCGCTGGACGCGGCGGGCGTGGCGAAACGAACCGTCAGCCGCTCCAAATACGGCGCGAAACGCCCCAAAGCCGGCGCTCCCGCCGCCGCGCCCAAGAAAAAATAAGCGAGTAACCGATGAGAAGAAGAAACGCGCCCGTTAGAGAGATCCTGCCCGATCCTATCTACAACAGCAAAGTCATCACCAAGTTTATCAACGCGCTGATGTTTGACGGCAAGAAAAGCGTCGCGCAGAAGGTTATGTACCGCTCGCTGGAAGTGGCGGAAAAAAAGGGCGGCGCAAAGGGAATCGAGCTGTTTGAAAAAGCGCTCGAAAACGTGAAACCGCTGGTGGAAACCAGATCGCGCAGAGTCGGCGGCGCGACCTATCAGGTGCCCGTCGAGGTGCGCCCGATCCGTCAGCAGTCGCTCTCGATCCGCTGGCTGATCGAATCGGCGCGCAAGCGCAACGAACGCACGATGATCGACCGCTTGGCGGGCGAGATTGTGGACGCGGCGAACGATCGCGGTTCGGCGTTTAAGAAAAAAGAGGATATTCACAAGATGGCGGAGGCGAATAAAGCCTTCGCGCACTACCGCTGGTAGCCCAATCGCGCTTGGCGTCTCCAAAAACCGCTCGCGTTTTTTGGGGCGATAAGCGCTACCGATAAGGAAAAATATGGCTCGTAACACACCATTGGACAAAGTAAGAAATATCGGCATTGCCGCGCATATCGACGCGGGCAAAACGACGACCACGGAGCGGATACTGTTCTACACGGGCGTTCAGCACAAGATCGGCGAAGTGCACGACGGCGCGACGACGACCGACTGGATGGAGCAGGAAAAAGAGCGCGGCATCACCATCACCGCCGCGGCTGTTAGCTGTTTTTGGAATAGCCACCAGATCAACATTATCGACACCCCGGGACACGTTGATTTCACGATCGAGGTCGAGCGATCGATGCGCGTGTTAGACGGCGCGATCGTGGTTTTCTGCGCGGTCGGCGGCGTCCAGCCGCAGACGGAAACCGTGTGGCGGCAGGCGAACAAATACCATGTGCCGCGCATCGTCTATGTGAACAAAATGGACAGAATCGGCGCGGATTTTTACAAGGTGGAAAAGCAGATCGGCGATCGCCTCAAAGCGCGACCGCTGGTTATTCAACTGCCAATCGGCGCGGAGGATAACTTCGAGGGCGTGATCGACCTTGTGAAAATGAAAGCCGTCGTGTGGGACAAAGAGGCGGCGTTAGGTTCGGCGTATCATCTCGAGGAGATTCCGGAAAACCTCAAAGAGCGCGCGGGCGAATATCGAGAAAAGCTGCTCGACGCCGTTACCAGCATCGACGACTCGCTGACCGAAAAGTATCTCGAGGGGCAGGAGATCTCCGAAGCGGAAATTATGGCGGCGATCAAAAAAGGCTGCCACGAGATGACCTTTATCCCCACGCTGTGCGGATCGTCGTTTAAGAACAAGGGCGTTCAGACGATGCTTGACGCGGTGGTGAGCTACCTGCCTTCCCCGACGGAAGTTACGAATATCAAAGGGATCGATCCCAAAACCGAGCTGGAGGTCAGCGTTCCAAGCAGCGAAGATCACCCCTTCAGCGCGCTGGCGTTCAAGATTATGACCGATCCGTTCGTGGGGCAATTGGTTTTCGCGCGCGTCTATAGCGGCAGGCTGGAGGCGGGCAGCTATGTCTATAACTCCACGAAGGATAAAAAAGAGCGCGTGGGGCGGCTGGTGAAATTGCACGCCAATAAGCGCGAGGAGATCAAGGAGCTTTACGCGGGCGATATCGGCGCGATCGTCGGTTTGAAAGATACGCTTACGGGCGACACGCTGTGCGATCCCGATAAGCCGGTGATCTTGGAGCGAATGACCTTCCCCGAACCCGTGATCAATGTCGCCGTCGAACCGAAAACCAAAGCCGATCAGGAGAAGATGAGCATCGCGCTCAAAAAGCTCTCCGAAGAGGACCCGTCGTTTCGCGTCAGCTCCGACGAGGAGAGCGGGCAGACGATTATCGGCGGTATGGGCGAATTGCACCTTGAAATTATCGTCGATCGTATGAAACGCGAGTTTAAGGTGGAAGCCGAAGTCGGCGCGCCGCAAGTCGCCTACCGCGAAACGATCAAGAAAACCGTCGAGCAGGAGCACAAATACGCCAAGCAATCTGGCGGTCGAGGTCAATACGGGCATGTTTTCTTGCGTATCGAACCGAACGAAAAGGGCAAAGGCTACGAGTTTTTGGACGAGATCAAAGGCGGCGTGGTGCCTAGGGAGTACATTCCCGCCGTCAATAAGGGCATAGAGGAGACGCTTAAAAACGGCGTGCTGGCGGGCTATCCCGTCGTCGATGTGAAAGTGGCGCTGACCTTCGGCAGCTACCACGAAGTCGATAGCTCCGAAATGGCGTTCAAACTCGCCGCGTCGATGGCGTTCAAAGAGGGCGCGCGCAAAGCGGGCATCTATCTGCTGGAGCCGATGATGAAGGTCGAGGTGGAGATGCCGGAAGAGTATATGGGCGACGTGATCGGCGATCTTAACCGCAGGCGCGGGCAGATTCAGGCTATGGACGACGCTTACGGCGTTAAAAAAGTAACCGCTCTGACGCCGCTGTCGCAGATGTTTGGCTATTCGACGGATTTGCGATCGATGACGCAGGGGCGCGGCACATACTCTATGGAGTTCGCGCACTACGAAGAGGTTCCAAACAATGTAGCCGAGGAGATTATCAAAAAGCGTAACGGCTAAACCCCGCCGCCTTTTTTGCATAGCGCGCTTTTATCGGCGCGCTGTGCGTCCCCCTCGTCTTTTCAGCAAAATCCAGATATAAAATAATATGCATTTCAAGGAAGCAAAAGGCATATTATCTGCGGGCGGCGGAATGAATATCAGCCGCGGCTGTATTCATGGGTGCATCTATTGCGACGCTAGAAGCAAATGTTATAATTTTGACCATTCGTTTGAAGATGTGGAAATCAAAATTAACGCGCCAGAATTATTGGAGCGAAAATTAAAAAATAAACGCAAAAAATGTATGATTGGCACGGGCGCGATGAGCGATCCGTATATTCCCATAACTGAAAATCTGCGTAATATCAGATCGTGTTTGGAAATCATAGAGAAATATGGTTTTGGACTAGCGATCCAGACAAAATCTAGTTTAATATTAAACGACCTCGATCTGCTGATAAAAATTAACCGAAAAGCAAAATGCGTTGTGGCGATAACGCTCACGACCTTTGACGAAAAACTATGTAAAATAATAGAACCAAGCGTATCGACGACAAAAGAGCGGTTTGAAGTACTTAAAACAATGCGGGACAATAACATTCAAACCGTAGTATGGCTATGCCCGATATTACCGTTTATCAACGATACGGCGGAAAATTTGATGGGAATACTAAATTACTGCATAGAGGCAAAGGTATATGGAATTATATGCTTTGGAATGGGATTGACTCTGCGGGAAGGCAATAGGGAATATTATTATAAAAATCTGGACAGATATTTTGCGGGGACAAAGGAAAAATATCAGAGAAGGTACGGAAATAGTTATATACTAACCAGCGATAACAACGAAGAGCTTATGACGCTATTTAGCGATATATGCGATCAAAACAATACCGAGCGTAACGCGGAAGCGTTATTTAAATATATGCGTCTCTACGAAAGCAAAGATAGGCGCGGGCAATTAGATTTATTTTAACAAAGCGGGCAAACCGCGCGAAAAGGAGCGGAAGCAATCCAGCGACGACGGACGCTTATTCGCTTTACCGCTTGGGGCATTATTGGCTTAGATCGACCGTTTTGTTTTGCTCCAGCGTCAATTTCAACCCTGCTTTTTGATTGCGATCGACTAAATTGCGGCTTTGGCGGCTTGACAAATGCGCCGGAGGGCGCTAATATGCCGTTTCTCCTTTTGGGGGCCGACTTGGCTTCGACGGGAGAGCGTAGCGTTAGGTAGCATGTCGGCGCGGAAACAGCCGTTAAACTTTCCAAAACAGATAAACGCAAACAACGCGAATTATCGTCCCGCTTACGCTCTAGCGGCGTAATGGACAGGCTCTTAAGTTTCGCCGCGCGATTTAAGACGCCTTCAACAACTAGCGGCTTTGACGCGGGAATTAGCGATCTCGCGCCGAGATTAGCTTGCGTTTTTTGAGGGGTTTGCCCGCTTGGCGCTTCAAAGGACAAAGACAATCAACGGGATCTAAGCATGTAGAAGCCTAAGGTTTAGCTCTTTTGGACAGGGGTTCGATCCCCCTCGGCTCCACCATTTGTTTGCCATAACTTCATCGCGCCAACAAAGCGCAACTCCAATTTATTGCGCCGTCGTCATAAACGCCAGACTGGTAAATATCCCGTCTTATTGCGGTTTGGCTCGTTATCGATCTTCTGGCATAATTGCGCCTCTCTTTCACGGCGCGGAAGTAGCTCAGGGGTAGAGCTTTTGCTTCCCAAGCAAAAGGTCGCGGGTTCGATTCCCGTCTTCCGCTCCAAC
>JAITEA010000255.1 GCA_031282285.1 Helicobacteraceae bacterium | reverse complement strand
AACTACGGCGTGTTTGACGAGGAGCGCTATTTTGCGGCGGGTATGGAACATTTGACGCTGCTAGCGGGCGATCATAAGCTCGGCGTTTTGATCTGCGAAGACCTCTGGAACGGCGCGCTTGATTCGAGTTTGAGCGCGCTTGATCTGATCGTAGCGATTAACGCTTCGCCTTTCAGCGCCAGCAAAAGCGCGGCGCGGCGCGATCTGCTCGCCGCCAGAGCGCGCGATCTGAGGTCGTTTATTATCTATGTCAATCTAGTTGGCGCGCAGGACGAGCTTGTGTTCGACGGCGCGAGCGCGGTTTACGATCCGCGCGGCGAGCGGATCGCGCTGGCAAAGAGCTTTGAAGAGGATCTGCTCGTTTGCGATCTGGATTTGGAGGATAGTTTCCGCCTGCGCGTAAAGGACGGGCGCGTCCGCGCTATGCGGCGCGGCGCGGCTGGCGACGAGCGCGAGATCGCGCTGAATATCCCAAACCGCGGCAAAGCGGCTTTAGCGCGGCGCGGCGCGATCTACTCGCCGCCAAGCGAAATCGAGGCGATCTATTCGGCTTTGAAACTAGGGCTTAAAGATTACGCCCGCAAAAACGGCTTCACAACGGCGGTTCTGGGATTAAGCGGCGGCGCGGACAGCGCGCTGTGCGCCGCGATCGCCGCCGACGCGCTAGGCGCGCAAAATGTACTTGGCGTTTTGATGCCCTCGCCATTTAGCTCGCAGGGCGGTATCGACGACGCGCTGGAGCTTGCCAAAAACCTTGGGATCGCAACGCGAACCATCGCCATAAGCCCGCTGATGGAGGCGTTTGATACGGCGCTAAAACCCAGCTTCGAGGGCAGAGCGCGCGATCTGAGCGAGGAAAATCTTCAGGCGCGCATTCGCGCGACGCTGTTGATGGCGCTTAGCAACAAGTTCGGCTATCTACTATTATGTACGGGCAACAAAAGCGAGCTTGCCGTCGGCTACTCCACGCTGTACGGCGATATGGCGGGCGGCTTCGCGCCGATTAAAGACGCGCTCAAGACGACCGTTTACGCGCTGGCGCGCTGGCGCAACTCGCTTGGCGCGGCGATTCCCGAATCGACGCTGACCAAACCGCCCAGCGCGGAGCTTAGAGAGAACCAAAAAGACAGCGACGAACTGCCCGAATACGAGATTTTGGATCAGATTATCCGTCTGTTTGTGGAGGAGGATTATTCGCTTGAGGAGATCGATCGCAAAGGTTTCGATCCGCTAGTCGTCCGCAAGGTGGCGCGGCTTATAAAACGCAACGAATACAAGCGCTCGCAGGCTCCAATCGGCTCTAAGATCGGCGATCGCGCCTTTGGCAAAGACCGCAGAATGCCTATCACAAACGGCTTTTTGGACGATTAAATGCGTTTGTATCGACGGTAATCAACTGGTTTAAGGTAATTTGCGCTATAATATTGAGGTAATTCAACAGAAACGGAGCGTACACAATGTCAGACATTGAAGCGGTAAAATCCAGCTCGCTTTTTGCATCGCTAAGCGAAGCGGATCAAGGCCTCATCTATCAGGTTTTGAAAACCAAACAGTTGCAGGACGGAGAGATACTCTTCTACGAAAACGCGACCCTCGATCGCGTTTATTTCCTCGTTAGCGGCTGCGTAAAGTCGTACAAGGTAAATCGTTACCACAACGAGATTTTCCTGTTCAGACAAACCGACAGCGGTTTGATCACGCTTTACACGCCCTATTCGGACAAGCTGCTAACGCAGTATTTCAGCAATGTCGAAAGCGTCGGAACATCGGTCGTGGCTTACCTCGACAGAGATCAGATGGACGCTTTGTGCGGCAAATCTCACGCGATCACGGCGCTAATATTCAACCTGTTTGCCGGACGGCTGGCGCTGCTGCAACGCATCATCACCAGAGATCTGGTGTTTGACAGCGTGGCTAAACTCGCCCACACGATCGACAAAAAGCCAGAGGAGTTCAAGCAGTACAAAAAGCAAGACATCGCTTATATGCTGAACATTCAGCCCGAGACGCTCTCTCGCATACTCGGCAAGCTCAAGCGCGAAAAGGTACTCGAAGAGCGCAGAGGCATCTTCAACATCAAAGATCGCGCCGCGCTTAAACGCTACTACGAACTGTAAGAAACAAGCCAAGCCTTAAACTAGCTTGGCGCGGTTCGTATTCGCGCCGGTTGCGAACGCTTGACTTAAGCGTCGCGATCTGGCGCGGGTTCGCTGGCGTTTTGCCCGTTTGGGCGCGACCTGCGAAAGTTACGGCGGCGTCTGTTTGAGGCGTTGCGAGCGGGGTTTGCGGACGCGTTACGCCCCTGCGGCGGTTGTTTGCGCTCGTTTTGATCCGCTTTTGGCGGTTGTTTGCGCGGCGGAGCGATCGGCGTTTCTTTATACTGCTTTATGGCTTGAAACTTTTTCAGCAAATTGTGCTTTTCCAAATAGCGATCGGCGTTTAACGCGCTTGATTCCGCTCGTTCCAGCGCCGTTTTGAGCGCTTGGCGAAAGAGCGGCAGAAACCTGCGCGGGATACACCTTAGATCGATCAGCGCGCGGTTGCGGTTGTAGTTTTCGGTGATCCTCTCGATCTCCGAATCGTTTTTGTAGTAGGCTCTAAAACTCTCGAGCGTCGAAATATCAACCTCTTTCAGCCTCGCGTCGGTGAGCTTTCGCCTGCCGGAACTTTTGATCAGATACTCGTCGCCGCGATAGATGCTAGGCACGCTGTCGGAGCTGTCGCCGCGCAAAAGCTGCGCTTTGAAAGCGTGCGGATCGTACTGCAAAAAACTGCGCTTGCCCACGCTCCACTGACCGATATTCGGCGCGCGCAAAAGCTGCGTTAAATCCTTATCGGAGGAGATGATCAGATGGCGCTTGTTTTTGGGCGCGTAGAAACGGCAGGCGAGCGCTATAAGATCGTCGGCTTCCATCGTGTCGATAGAGACGATCGCGAAGGGCAGATTCTCGCGCATCTCGTCTATGATCGCATCCTGCAAGCCGTGGAGTTTGTCCCAATCCACATCGTCGTTTTGACGCCTCTCGGCGCGTTTTTTCTTGTATCCGGCGAAGATTTCAACGCGCCAATATTTACCCGAATCGGCGAAAATATGCAGCTTGCCGTACTTGCTAAAACGCTTGATGATAGCAAAAAGCCGGCTCAAAAACGCCGATCGCAGATGATCTTTAGAGTATATAAGCCCTCTTTTTTTCAAGCCAAACGCCGACTGAATAAACAACGAGCTAAAATCCAACAACAGCATTTCCGTCCTTTCGGGGCAAAACCAACCAGATCATATCGCAACGCAATTTATAAAAGCTCCGCGTAGTTTAAAAACGGGCGTTTTGCCGCCCGATGGCGCCAATCAATAACCCAGTACGCCGTTTTTGGTATGATGCCGCGAGCTAAACGCTATTTTTTATTAAATAAAAAGATTAGGAGATATTGATGGCAGCCGCCGATCAAGACGCCGTTAGCGGCATGGAACAGGTGCGCGATCTGCTATTTGGCGCGCAGGTCAAGCAGATAGAGGATCGCATAAAAAGACAAGACGAGGCGCTAAACGAGCGTATCAATAAGTTTTCAAGCGAGGTCGGCGCGTCGTTCGCGCGGCTTGAAACGCTATTTCAGGATAGGCTTAAAGAGGAAACCTCGCAGCGAAGCGAGGGCAGAAATCTTGTCGAAAATAAAATAGAACGCCTCAAAGAGGAGATCGTATCAAGCCTAAACGCGCTAAGCGGATCGCTGTCAAAAACCGAAAGCCAATTGAACGAGCTGATCAACGCAAATAGCGATCGCTTTAACGGCGCCTTGCGCGATCAGCGCGACGAGACGCTAAAAGCTATCGGGGATTTAGCCGCCGCGCTTCGCAAAGAGCTAGTCTCGAAAGCCTCGCTCGCGGAGATATTCGTCAAATTAGCCGGCGACGCGACCGGCGCGGACGCCAACGAGTCGGGCGGGAACGGTTAGCGAGCGCGTAGATGGAAAACGGCGTTAAAAACGATACGATCGTAAATCAAGAGAGCGCGCTCTCGCCCGAAGAGGCGATAGCCAAAGAGGCGAAAGAGCGGGAGCTTCGCTGGAACGATCTGCCGCCGCCCATCGACGATCCAGAGCTGGCGGCGCTTCGCTCGAAGCTGTTCGGGCGCGAGATATTTATCGTCGATAAGCTCAAACAGATGCTTGACGGCGGGCGTTTCAGCGCGGGCGAGATGATGAAAATCATATCAGACTCGATCGTAACGCGCGCGGGCAAGGACGAAAGGTTTGTTTACGCGATGGCGCCGCTGGTGGAGAAGATCGTCGCCAAATCGATGAAAACGCGCCAGCTTGAGTTTGTCGAGCTGCTCTTTCCGCTGATGGGTCCGTCGATTAGAAAATCGATCGCCGAAAATCTGCGCACTATGCTCAACAGCTTCTCAAAAAGCCTCGAAAACTCGCTCTCTTGGCGGGGAATCCGCTGGCGCGTCGAAGCGTGGCGAACGGGCAAGAGCTTTAGCGATGTCGTTTTGCTGCATACGGTTGTTTATAGCGTCGATCAGATTTTCTTAGTGCATAGCAAAACTGGGCTGGCGCTGGCGCACCTTGTCAGGGCGGGCGTGGAGAATCAGGAGGCGGATATGATCAGCGCGATGCTTACCGCCATCAACGACTTCGCGCGCGACTGTTTCAAGGGCGACGCGCAAGATCACCTCGAATCGCTCAATATGGGCGCGTACACGCTCGTGATCGAAAAGCAGGGCGAAGCGTATCTGGCGTGCGTCGTTCGCGGCACGCCCAGCGCGGAGCTTCACGCGCGCATTCTCGACGCGCTCGATCAATTTACGATCGAATACTCCACGCAGCTTGAGGAGTTTAACGGCGACTCGGCGCCATTTCAGCACGCCGCGAGATTTTTGGAACCGCTTTTGGAGGCGCGCTTCGTCAAAGAGCATAAGCCGCTACCGACTTGGGGCAAGGCGATCGCGATCGCGGTTTTGGTCGGTTTGCTGGGCGCGCTTGGTTTTCTGTATTGGCGGCATTTTATGTGGGAGCGCCATGTGAACGAGGCGGAACTGGCGCTAAACAAGGAGCCGGGCGTTTTGGTGATTGCGCGGGATAATATCAGCGGCGGGAAAGCCCGTTTGCGGTTGCTACTCGACGATCTCGCCAGAAAGCCCGAAGAGGTGATCGCGGGCAATCCAGCCGCCGCGGATATCGAGACGGTTTATACGCCCTTCGTTTCGCTCGAGCCGGAGATCGTGGAAAAGCGGGTTATGCTCTCGCTTGACGCGCCAAGTAGCGCTACGACGAGTTTTGATAACGGCGTCGTTACTATAAAAGGGGTCGCGCCTTTGGAGTGGATCAACTACGCAAAACGGGCGCTGCAGGATATTCCGGGCGTAAAATCGGTGAATCTGGACGATGTGAGCGATCCGTATATGGAACATATCGCCAAACTGGTCGAAGCGATCGAGGCGATCGATATAGAGTTTCCGCTGGGAAAATCCGACCCAATCGAAGAGGACAGACCGAAACTGGAAACGGCGGTCGAGGCGCTTGTGGAGCTTGAGAGCGTCGCCAAAAAAGTCGGGCTGCTGCCAAGCCTAACCATTTACGGGCACGCGGACGCGACTGGAAGCGCGAAATACAACTACGAGGTCAGTCAGGCAAGAGCCAGAACCGTCGCCGCCGCGCTTTACGAACGGGGGAGCGCGATTCCCGTCGAGCTGTACGGTATGGGATCGAACTACCCCAAAGCGGGCAAAAACGATCAATCGAGCAGACGCATAGAGATGAGGGTGCGCCTGCTGCAATCGACAAGCGTCTATTAACGCGCGCTTACGCCCTCGATAAGCGCGTATTGAAACGGCTAAAGGGCGTTTGTCGTATCGATCAAACGCCGCGCGGTCAAATAGCGCCGCGTAAATTAAAAGCCTCGCAATTTACGCGGTTTCATCGGTCGCGCTTGTAAATCTCGTTGGTGTTGGATCGCGCCATATTTAGCCAGTCAGTATTTACGATGGCGGCACAAAACGACAATCCGCCTTTACTTGTCATTCCTATGCGGTTTACGCCTGTTTGCTTACGGGCGCAAGGCGGAATCCGGATCGCATTTAACCGCAACCTCTTTAAATGTAAATCCTATGCCAGCGTCGCGAAAATGGCGCGCGACGAGCGGTTGAAAGGGGTTGAACGCTACAATCTTGCGAATGATGGAACTTCTTTCCCCCGCCGGCGATCCGACCAAGCTAAAGATCGCGCTCGCGTTTGGCGCGGACGCGGTTTACGGCGGCGTCAGCCACTTTTCGTTGCGTACGCGAAGCTCCAAAGAGTTCTCGCCGCAGAGCTTCGGCGAGGCGATCGCCTACGCGCATAACCTTGGTAAAAAGGTCTATGTAACGGCAAACGGCTTTCCGTTCAACTCGCAG
>JAITEA010000250.1 GCA_031282285.1 Helicobacteraceae bacterium | reverse complement strand
CATAACAAATATGGACAGCTAGGGTTGGGCGATACAGCCGATCGCGATCAGTTTATCGAAGTATCGTCGCTTAAGGGCAAACAGATCGTCGCAATCGCCGCTGGATATGCTTACTCCCTCGCCCTTGACGAGGACGGCAAGGTTTACGCGGCGGGACATAACGACTATAGCCAGCTAGGGCTTGGCGATA
The DNA here is from genome assembly GCA_031282285.1 of Helicobacteraceae bacterium. Lineage (GTDB taxonomy): Bacteria > Campylobacterota > Campylobacteria > Campylobacterales > SZUA-545 > JAIRNH01. The sequence goes on along the minus strand of JAITEA010000250.1, from coordinate 6,565 downwards.
GAACCAATCGCGATCAGTTTGTAGAGGTATCGTCGCTTGAGCGGAAAAAAATTGCCGCCATATCCGCCGGAGACGCTTACTCCCTCGCCCTTGCCAAAGACGGCAAACTTTACGCGGCGGGGAACAACAGTACCGGTTTTCTAGGACTAGACTATAAGACCAATCCCGACAAGTTTGCCGCGGTACCATTGTTTAGCTATAAAAACATTATCGCGGTAGCCGCCGGAGATTCTTACTCTCTTGCCATCGTCAAAGACGGCAAACTTTACGCTACGACATATAACGGAGCCGGTCATCTAAAAATATCCGAGAGCGAAGACGATGTAAGCGAACGCGATCGGTTTGTAGCGGTATCGTCGCTTGAACGGAAAACTATTATAGCCGTAGCCGCGGCGTACAATCACTCTCTCGCCGTCGCCGGCGACGGGAAAATTTACGCGATAGGTTTTAACGACTATGGGCAGCTAGGACTTGGCGATACGGCGGATCGCGACGAGTTCGCGGCGGTAGAGTTTAACCCTGCGACCGCGCGCTAATAGCGCGGAAATTAATACGCTATGCCTTCTTGCAATAGCCGGTTGCGTATCAGGCTCATAGCTCTGTTTTTATTGGCGCACCATTTGGGCGCGATCAGCGTATCGTTATCTACGCCCGCGCTTACGCGCTGATATATTACGCTTTCGGGCAGCCGTTTTATAGCGTTTATAAGCAGATCGAGATACCGCTCTATAGTTAGCGGCTCTAAATCCTTTTTGGCGATCGCCGCGTTTTTAACGATATACAGCGGGTGAATCTTGATCGCGTCGATATTAAGCGCCGCTACGCGATCGATCGATTGCATAATCATCTCGTCCGTTTCGCGCGGCAGCCCGAATATCGTATGAGCGCATACCCTTATATCTCGCGCTTTTAGTTTTGCTATGGTTTTGGCTACCGTATCGAAGCTCTCGCGGCGATTGATCGCCTCAAGCGTACTATCGTGCGAGCTTTGCGCTCCGATCTCGACCCACAGATAGGTTCGCTCGTTCAGATCGCTTAAATAATTCAACATATCGTCGTCTATGCAGTCGGCTCTAGTACCTACGCTGATTCCGACGCAATCTTTTAGCGCTAAAGCGCGGTCGTGAAGCGCGCGCAAACTCTCTACCGGAGCGTAGGTGTTTGAGAACGATTGAAAGTAAGCTATAAACCCTTTGAAGCCAAGCGCGCGTAGCCGTTTAGCGCTCGATCGGTACTGTTTTCGCAGCGCGGATATTTGCGTTTCAAGCGTAACGATCGAAGCGGTTTTTTCAAGGTTTGGGCTGAACGATTCGTTTACGCAGTACGAGCAGCCGCCGCGCCCGTATCTGCCGTCTATATTTGGGCAGGTGAAGGCGGGAATCGAAAGGGGGATTTTGCATACGCGAAAGCCAAAGCGCCGCCGCAAATGCCGCCCGAAGGTGGGCAAAACTCTCATACTAATGAAAATACCGCCCGTCAAAACAGCTTAGGCAGAAATCGTTGTGATCGTGAACGGCTTGTTTCATCGCCTCGATCGATAAAAATCGAAGCGAGTCGGCTTTAAGATACGCGCATATTTCATCGGCGCTCATCTTATGGCTGATTAACTCGTTTTGCTGCGGCGTGTCTATGCCGTAATAACAGGGATAAACGATAGCGGGCGAGGCTATACGCATATGCGTCTCTTTGGCGCCGCACTCTTTGAGCAATGAGACGATCTTGCGGCTGGTGGTGCCGCGTACTATGCTGTCATCTACGATCACTACCCGTTTGCCGTTGATTAGCTCTTTGATCGGGCTTAACTTGCGTTTTACTTTAAGATCGCGTATCTCCTGAAGCGGCTCGATAAAGGTTCTGCCCACATAGTGGTTGCGGATAATGCCAAGCTCGAACGGCAGCCCGCTCTCCTGCGAGTAGCCGATCGCGTGAGGAATGCTGGAGTCGGGAACGGGGATAACCATATCGGCGTCGATCGGGTTTTCGCGCCATAGCAGTCTGCCAAGCTCTTTTCGCACCGCGTAAACGCTCTCTTTGCACAGGAAACTATCGGGTCTGGCGAAGTAGATATGCTCGAAAATACAGTGTTTAGGTTCGCTTTTGGCAAACTGGATCGACTCGGGCTTTTTGCCCCTTTCAAAGGCGACCATCTCCCCGGGTTCTATATCGCGCAGATAGGTCGCGCCCGCCAGATCAAAGGCGCAGGTTTCGCTGGCGATCATATACCCGTCGCCGATCTTGGCTATCGAAAGCGGGCGAAAACCGCGCGGATCGCGCGCCGCGAACAGCTTCGTGCGGCTCAAAAACAGCAGCGAATAGGCGCCGTCCACCTGCTTGAGCGCGTCCAATATCCTGAAGCGCAGAAGCGACTCTTTGCTCTGGGCGATCAGATGGATCAGGTTTTCCGTGTCCATAGAGCTGCCAAATATCGCGCCTTTGTCGATCAGCCTTTTGCGTACCTCAAGCGCGTTGGGGAAGTTGCCGTTGTGCGCGATCGCCATCTCGCCAAGCGCGTAGCGGGCAAAGATCGGCTGCGCGTCGAGGATAGAATCCTCGCCCGCCGTCGAGTAGCGGTTATGCCCGATCGCGCTTTCGCCGTTCAATTTGCCCAGCGCCTGCTCGTCGTAAACCATAGAGACTAGCCCGCGATCTTTGATGGTGGATATCTTTTTGCCGTTGCTGACCGATATGCCCGTCGCCTCCTGCCCGCGATGTTGCATAGCGTAAAGCCCCAGATAGGCGATTTTCGCCGCGCTTTCAACGCCGATAACGCCGACGACGGCGCACTTTTCATTAAGTTCGCGCAAAGAATCCTCCTCTTAGAGTTGGAAGTAGTCCCGTATCGAATAAAGCCCGTTTGGTTGAGATAACAGCCACGATCCCGCCTTGATCGCGCCAATGGCGAAGGTGGCGCGGCTGGTGGCGGTATGGCTTAGGCGGATATATTCGCCCTCGCCGTAAAAGCCCACCGTATGCTCGCCCACGACATCGCCGCCTCTTAAGCTAAGCACGCCTATTTCGTCCGCCGATCGTCCGCCGATCGCGCCGTTCCGCCCGCTGACCATAGCCTTCTCAAGCTCGATCTCCCGCGCTTTGGCGGCGGTCGCCGCCAGCGTCAGCGCCGTGCCGCTTGGCGCGTCCTTCTTGCGGTTGTGGTGCGTCTCGGTAATCTCTATATCAAAATCCTTCAGCGCCTTGGCGGCGGCAAAGACGAGATTATCAAGCAACGCGATCCCAAGCGACATATTGGTGGCGTATAGCACGGGCGCCTTTTCGGCGGCTTGTTTAAGCAGGTTTTGCTGGTGCGGGTTCAGCCCCGTAACGCCGATCACCAGCGGCTTAGGCGCGCCGCCAAGAACGGCTTCCAGCAGCGCTTCGGTACCGCTTGGCGAGGTGAAATCCACCGCGATCTCGATCTCCTTTAGAAAGGCGCGCAGATCGTTGGTAACGAGCGTTTGCGGCGGCAGAGCAAAATCCAACGCGTCGCGGTCGAACGCGGCGGCGATCGTATGCTCCTCGCGCTGCAAAAGAGAGCTTACCAGCAACCTGCCCATTCGCCCGTTTGCGCCGTGTATGCCAAAACGCGCCATATTTAACCTCTTTGCTCTAAATACTCGATCGCGCTCAGCGCCGCGACCGCGCCGTCGCCGGCGGCGCATACGACCTGTCGGGGCGCGTCGGCGCGAATATCGCCCGCGGCGAAAAAGCCGTCCAGATTGGTTCGCATTCTAAGATCGACTAGTACTTCGCCCCGATCGTTAGTCGCGCAGATAAAGCCGCCCTTGCCGTCTTTAAGCGGCTCGTTTTTCACGCTTCTGCCTACGAAAACGAATATCCCGGGCGCGTTAATGTCGATCTCGCCTTTGGAGTCGATTGCAACCCGTATGCCCGTTACGCCGTTTTTGGCGTCGCCTAAGACTTTGATCGGTTTGGCGTTCAGCACAAGCTCCAGATTCGGTTCGGCTTTTGCCCTGTCGATCGTGGCGGGAGCGGCGCGGAAGCTATCCCTGCGGTGGATCAGATAGACCTTTTTGCATATCTTGGCAAGATAGATAGCCTCCTCCAAAGCCGCGTTGCCGCCGCCGATCACCACAGTCTCTTTACCCTTGTAAAAGAAGCCGTCGCAAGTGGCGCATACGCTTATACCGCGACCAAAAAACTCCTCTTCGCCCGCAAATCCCGCCTTTTTGGGCACGGAACCCGTGGCGAATATCACCGCTTTTGCCGCGATCGTTTTGCCCTCAGCGCTTTTCAGCTCGAAAACGCCGCCGTTTTTGGCGACGGAGACGATCTCCTCGGTTTCGTATTTCAGCCCGAACTTCTGCGCCTGCGGCAGCCAGTTTTGCATAAACTCCAGCCCGCCGATCGCCTCAAATTGCCCCGGATAGTTCTCTATTTCGCTCGATTGCGTAATCTGTCCGCCCGCAATGCCAAGCTCGAATAAAACAACCTCTTTCACGCCGCCTCTTGAAGCGTACAACCCCGCGGTTAATCCCGCCGGACCGCCGCCCACAATAGCCAAATCCAACATAATAATCTCCTTAATTGCAAAACTTTATCATAGCAAAACGGCGCTAGAGCCGCTCGATCAGCGTCTTTTGTTTGTACAGATCGCCCTTTTGCCGCTCGATCAGCAGCGCGCTCGGCGAGCTGGTTACGCGAAATCTATGCACGACGCCAAGCAGCGTGTTTATGCCCGCGGTCAGGTAGATCACGCCGCCTTCGCTTGGCTTGCGTCCCTGCGCCAGATCGACTGCCAGCACGGGCAGCCTTTTGTCGTTTTTGTAGCGCCTCAGTATCGATTTGGCGTCCTCCTGCGCGCCGCTAAAGACGAGCAGGATATAGATTTCCTCTTTGGGCGCGAAGATTTCGTTGTCGCCCGTGTAGAAAACCCATTCGCCAAAATTGATAAAGTTAAAACGCGAGAACTTATAGTTGTAGTACGCAAAGCTCGCCGCGATCATAATCGCGGCGAAAAACGAAGAGAACATCACCGCTTTCAGGCGAGAGGCTCTGGGGCGCAAGGCTGATACCTTATACTAAAAGAGCGTTCAGCTTCTCTTCAAACTTCTGTTTTGGCTGAAGACCCACGATGCTATCGACCTGCTCGCCCCCTTTGAAAAAGAGGATCGTCGGAATCGATCGCACGCCGAAGCGAGTCGCCAACTCTTGATTTTCATCGACATTTACCTTGCCGACTACGACTTTGCCCTCGTAGAGTTTGGCGAGATCCTCTATTGTCGGCGCCACCATTCGGCACGGACCGCACCAAGGCGCCCAAAAATCCACTACGCTTACGCCCTCTTTGACCTTCTCGTCAAAAGTGTCGGCTGTAATTTCAATCGCTTGTCCCATTTGCTAAACTCCTTTTTATATCTATTTAGTAATTTTCGCGAAAAGGGGCTTAAGCCCGAAACAATCTATAGCGTTTTGCGTCGTCGCGGCGATAATTTGCTCTACCGTCGCGCCTTTGATCCGCGCCAAAGTTTGCGCCACGAGCGGCAGAAAACCGCTTTCGTTGCGCTTGCCTCTGTGCGGGACTGGCGCGAGATAGGGCGCGTCGGTTTCCAGCGCGATGCGTTCAAGCGGTATTTGCGCGACGACCTCGCGCAGTTTCTGGGCGTTGGCAAAGGTCAGCGCGCCGCCGATTCCGACGAGAAAACCGCGATCTAGCAGGCTCAAAAGCCGCTCCTCGCCCGTGAAGCAGTGCAAAATCCCGCCCGTTTGAGAGGCGCTAAGCGCGTCGAGCGCGTCGATCGCCGCGTCGCGGATATGGACGATCAGCGGCAGTTTGCGCTCGTTGGCGATCGCGATATGACGCGCGAAAATCCGCTTTTGCTTGGCTTTGATCGCTTCGGACTCGTTTGCCTCTTTGGGCAGGCGAAAGTAGTCCAGCCCGCACTCGCCGATCGCTACGCATTTGGGATCGCCCATAAACGGCGTCATAGCCGCCTCGTCGAAAAAGTCGATGTCGTACGGGTGCGCGCCGGCGGCAAAAAAGATGTCGTCGTTAGCGCCGGCTATGGCTTGCGCCTTGCCAAGATCGCGCGGATCGGCGCCCGGAATAACAAACGCGCCTACGCCCGCCGCCCGCGCCCTGCCGATAACCGCGCTTAGATCGCCGTCGTAATCACGGTGATCGAGATGTATATGCGTATCGATAATCATCTTTGCCCCAACTCGATCTCCTCCGCGTTATCGCACAGCGGATCGAGATGTACATGCGTGTCGATAATCATCTTTTCCCCAACAATATATGTTCGTCTTTTGCGTCGTCCGTCGCCGCTTGCGCCCTCTTATCAGCCTTGGCGATCTTGCCCGCTCCGCGGCGTATAAACTGCCGCCGCTAAACTTTCCGTCCTCTTACCAACTCGGCGATCTTACCCGTTTTCGCCCCGCAACCCATCCCCGCCCTCTTGCCAGCATGCGCCATTCCCGCATAGCGCCCACTCCGCAGGAGCGCAAGGCGTGTAGATTGGGGCAAGAAGGCGTCAATCCATCTCCAAAATACAACTAAGCGCGAAAAACCATCGAATTGCCTTCTCTCCCCGCGCCTTGAGACTCCTTT
>JAITEA010000227.1 GCA_031282285.1 Helicobacteraceae bacterium | reverse complement strand
TGGTAAAGCGAGCGGCGGCGGCAAAAGGCGCAGCGTCTGAAGCCGTTGAAACTACTATTATCTAGCCGCGCCGCCGGCGTAAGGGACGAAACGCAATGAATATCTATCGATACGACGCGGTAATTGTCGGCGCGGGGCTTGCGGGCTTAAGCGCGGCTATCGAGATCAAAAAAGCGGGACTGAAAACCTGCGTCATATCCAAGCTCCACCCGCTTCGCAGCCACAGCGGCGCGGCGCAGGGCGGCATAAACGCCGCGCTGAAAGAAAAGGATACGAGCGCGCACGAGTTCGACACGATCAAGGGCGGCGACTATCTTGGCGACCAGAGCGCGATCAAGACGCTCTGCCGCAAGGCGCCGGAAACGATCAGGCGGCTTGAAAATATGGGCGCGGTTTTCTCGCGCGAGGCAAACGGGCGGATCGCGCAAAGAGCCTTCGGCGGGCAGAGCGAGCCTAGAGCCTGTTACGCCAAAGATCGCACGGGCTTGACCTGTCTGCAGACCATCTACGAGCAAGCCGATCGGCTTGGCGTGGAGTTTGTGGACGAGTGGTTTGCCGGCGATCTGCTCTACGATCCCTTCGATCGCAAAGCCTACGGCGTGGCGGCGATGAAGCTCAAAACGGGCGAGGTCGCGGTTTTTGGCGCCAAAGCGACGCTCTTTGCCACGGGCGGTTACGCGCGCTGTTACGCCGTCAATTCCAACGCGCACGCCAACACGGGCGACGGGCTTTCGCTCTTTTTGCGCAAAGGGCTGCCGCTTGAGGATATGGAGTTTGTCCAATTTCACCCGACCGGTTTGGCGGGCAGCGGCATACTGATCAGCGAAGCGGCTCGGGGAGAGGGCGGGCGGCTGTTCAACGCGCGAAACGAGCGGTTTATGGAGCGATACGCGCCGCAGAAGCTGGAGCTGGCGCCGCGCGATGTTGTGAGCCGCGCGATCGAACGCGAGATTTTGGAAGGGCGCGGCGTCGGCGAGCGCAAGGAGGCGATCTGGCTTGATTTAACGCATCTTAGCGCGGAGCTGATCGCCGCTAAACTGCCCGAATTAAGCGATCTGGCGAAAACCTTTCTTGGGCTTGATATGGCTAAAGATCGTATCCCCATTCGCGCCACGGCGCACTACAGTATGGGCGGCGTTCCCACCGACGAAAGCTGCCGCGCAAAGGCTTCCGCCGCGCTTTTGACCAGCGGGCTTTACGCCGCGGGCGAGTGCGCCTGCCTCAGCGTTCACGGCGCGAACAGGCTAGGCGCCAACAGCCTGCTGGAGGCGGCGGTTTTTGGCAAGATCGCGGGGGAGACGATCGTAAGCGATATGCCTTCGCTTGATCCGATCAAGGCAAGCGCGGACGACGCGGGCGTTTTCTTGGACGAAATACGAAAGCTTTTACATTCAAGCGGCGCCGAAAGCGCGGCGGCTCTGCGCTCAAGTTTGCAAACTAGTATGACGCAGAACGCGGGCGTTTTTCGCAACCGCGCTTCGCTGGAAAAACAAACGGAAATTATTAACGATCTGCGCGATCGCTTTTCGCGCATTCGGATAAGCGATAAATCGAGCGCGTTTAATACCGAACTGCAAGAGGCGCTGGAGCTTGGGCATATGCTGGATTACTCCGCGCTGATCGTAGCCGGCGCGCTTGCGCGTGAAGAGTCCCGCGGGGCGCACTGCCGCGAGGATTTTACGGCTAGAGACGACGAGCGGTTTTTGCGTCATACCTTCGGCTATCTTAACGGCGGCAAAACGCGGCTGGAATACGCTCCGGTAACGATCGGCGAATATAAACCAGAAGCAAGAAAGTATTAGATGAGCGATCGAATAATCGTCAAAGCGCTTAAGCGTTTGCCAATCGATAACGAGCGCGAAATTACCCTGCGGATATTTCGCTTCAACGCCGAGTTTGACGCGCTGCCGTCATATCAAGATTTCACGCTGAAAATATCGCGGAGTCAGACGCTGCTTGACGCGCTAAACAGCGTTAAATCTGGCGCGGACGCGAGCCTCGCTTACCGCAGAAGCTGCCGGCACGGCATCTGCGGTAGCTGCGCCGTTTTTGTGGAAAATCAGGCGGTTTTGGCGTGCAAAGCCAATCTGTTTGAACTAGCCGATCGCTACGGCGACACGCTGAGGATCGACCCTCTGGACAAGTCGCTGGCGATTAAAGACCTGATCGTAGATAAAACGCGCTTTTGGGAGAGTTACCGCGCCGTCAAACCGTGGCTCGAGGCGAGCGTTGGCGACGCGCCAAAGAGCGAGAATCTGATCGCGCCCGCCGCGACCGAACGGCTGGACGGCGCGGACGCTTGCGTGGAGTGCGGCGCCTGCTTTTACGGCTGTCCCGTCGTCGCCGCGAACGGGGATTTTCTAGGTCCCGCGGCGCTGGCGAAAGCCTATCGGTTTGTCGCCGATATCCGCGATCAAAACGCGCCGGATCGCCTTCGTTTTATCGATCGGGTTAAAGCGGGCGCGTGGGATTGCGTCAAGTGCTACAAGTGCCGCGAAGCCTGTCCGAAAGAGGTTAGCCCGATCGACAAGATTCTGCGGCTACGCGAAATGGGCTTTGAGCGCGGCGTTAATAGCGATTCGGTAGCCTCGCGCCACGCCAAATCGTTCAAAAACTCCGCCTTTAAGTCGGGGCGGTTGGACGAAGCGGCGAGCGTGATCGAGAGCTTGGGGATTTTCGGCGCGCTTAGGCATATGCGCGAAGCCTTTGCGATGCTTAGGCGCGGCAAGCTGCCTATCGGCGCGGGCAAGATCGACAGGCTTGACGAGGTTCGCAAATTGATCAAATCCGCATCTCGTAAGGAGCGCCTATGAGATACGCTCTGTTTATGGGTTGCGCGCCCTACGGCGCGACGCCGGAGGTAAAGGTTTCGCTCGAGGCGGTAGCGCAAAAACTTGGCGTAGAGCTGATCGAGCTAAAAGAGGCAAGCTGCTGCGGCGCGACGCATCTGCAGGATTACGACAGCTTTTTATCGCTGACGCTCAACGCCCGCAATCTAGCCTACGCCGAAAAGCTAGGGCTTGATCTGATAACCGTCTGCAACACCTGCCGGCTGGTTTTGGGCGAAGCCGCCGCGAAACTAAACGGCGATAGCGCGCTACGCGAAAGGGTAAACGAAAAGCTCGCCGAGATCGGTTTGCGCTACGGCGGCACGACCCGAGTGCGCCATCTGCTCTATGTTTTGCTTGAGGATTACGGCTTTGACAACCTGCCGATCGCAAAGCCGCTAACAGGCGTCAAGATCGCGCCGTTTTACGGCTGCCACAATATCCGCCCCTCCGCGCTTGGGGAGGGCGACGATCCGTTCCGCCCGCGCGCGCTGGACGATCTGATTGCCGCGCTTGGCGCCACGGCGGTTGATTACGATCTGAAAAACGAGTGCTGCGGCTTTCACACGCAGATGCAGGCGAGCGAAACGACCTATCGTCTCAGCGGCGGGATTTTGGCGGAGGCTTGCGATCGCGGCGCGGAGCTGATCGTAACGCCTTGCCCGCTCTGCCAGCTTAGTTTTGACGCGCAACAGGCAAACGCCGAACGAGCTATGCAACGACCGCTGAATATCCCCGCTTTGCACCTTACGCAGTTAATCGGCATAGCGCTTGGTATCGACGCAAAAACGCTGGGCTTGCATAAAAACATCGTCGCCCTCTAAGCGCGATCGGTTAGTATAACTGAACGATTGTTTCGATAGCTTTTGTATTTTGGTCGATAAAAATATACAAATAGCCGTTATCGTGAAATAGCTTGCTCTGTTTTATTTCGATCTGTCCTAAAAAATATAGCGGAGTTTCGTTTTTGATAAGCCATTGCGGGTTTTGTATCCATTTAGGCGGCTTGTCTTGATACTTGAAACGGTCGTTGAACTTTTCTTTTATACGCCGTTTCATTTCGCTTTTTGTTCCGCTTTCAATCTCGGGCAGAATATATTTTTCAATAAACGCCATATCCGCGTCTATATATTGCGGCTGCGCGCTTAGTATTAACTCGTATTGTTCAAGGCGCTCGTAATTTTGCCCTTTTTCCTCAAATGGAATATCGCGCTTTTTCAAAAAAAGAGCGACCGCGCCCAGCGCGTTTATTACGCCAGTAATAGTTCCGTAGTTTTGCTCCAGCAGATAGAGGTAAGGCGTAGTTTTTTCCAGATATGTCCCGCGCCAGCTTATATCGCCGCCAGATAACAGCGCTTCCAGATCGCTATTTTCATACAGGCTCTTTTCAAACGACGCCGCGTCGATTGCGCCTTCGACAAAATCTTTTAATAGTTTTATCCCGTTTTGCATATTTGCCGATCCTTGCTCAGTGAAATAAAATTTGGATTCTAGCCAGCTATTTCTGACCGGCGGATTAAAGGCTAGAAACGAAAGGCAAAAGCGCTTCGATCGTTAAGCCCATCGCGGTGGATTCGTAGCCTATTTGCGAAACGATATACGGTTTCGCGAAGCCTTCTACCATAACGCCGCCCGCCTTGCCGCGCCAATCGCCGCTATCTAGGTAACGCTCCAGATCGCACGCCTCAAACGGGGCAAAGATATAACGCGTTTGACTAATATCGATCATCTCCGCGCGGCGCGAATGAAAAACGGAGCAAGTTACAATCGAAACCTTGCCGCCGCTTTGCAGCGATAGTTTAGCTTTGGCGTCCTCGCGATCGCGCGGTTTTCTAAGCGTCCGCCCGCGGGCGACGACCGCCGTATCTGCGGCGATAATCGGATCGTTTTCGCCGTAAAGTTCTATCGCGCTTCGCATCTTGCCGATCGCGGCGCTATAAACAAATTCGCAAGGCGGCAGATCGCCTAAACTCTCCTCGTCAAACGCGCTGGCTTTAACCTCGAAGGCGATATTCGCGCCCTTTAACAGCGCGGCTCTGGTAGGCGAGCTGGAGGCTAGAATAATCATCGCGCCGATCGCCTCGTCATAATAGCAAAAGCGTTAAGCGCTGTATCCCACAAGCGCGACGGCAAACGCGGCGAGTCCTTCGCTTCGTCCGATAAAGCCTAATTTTTCCGTAGTGGTCGCTTTGATATTAACGCGTTCGTAGCGCAGATCGAGCAGTTTTGCCACGCGCTTTTTCATCGCGATCTTGTAGTTTTCCAAACGCGGTTTTTGCGCCGCGATCGTGATATCCGCGCCCTTGACGGCAAATCCGAAACGGCGGATTTTGGCTAAAACCAGCCGCAAAAGCTCCGCGCTGTCGGCGTTTTTGTACGCCTTGTCGCTATCGGGAAACCAGCCGCCGATATCGCCCAGCCCGCACGCGCCCAAGATCGCGTCGATCAGCGCGTGCAACGCCGCGTCGCCGTCGCTGTGCGCCTTCAAGCCAAATGGCGCGTCAATCTCGACGCCGCACAGCTTCATCGGCTTGCCTTCCTCGAAGCCGTGAACATCCAGCCCGTGCCCTATCAGCCGCTCTTGGCTTGGCGGCGCAAGCTGCGCGATCTCGCCGCCGTAGGTTAATTTCGCCGCTTGTTCCGAACCCTCGACATAGCGCGTAACGCCGCCGCAAGCGGCGATCAGCGTGCTTTCGTCGCTAAAACCGCTCTTTTGCGCCAGCGAGCGCCGCAAAACGCTAACGCGGCTAAGCTGCGGCGTCTGAACGCGGACGATGCGATCGCGGTTGGCGGCGCAACCGTCGTTAAGCGCGAGCGTATCGACGACCTTGATCGCCGGCGCGATACAGTCGGCTTCGCCTTTGCTATCCAATACGCGCCGCGCAACCTCGATCGGCGTCAGCGCCCGCGCCGCGTCGGCGACGAAAACCCACTCGCTTTCAACGGCGCCAAGCGCGTTTCGCAAGCTGTCTTCGCGCGTCGCTCCGCCGGCGACTATTTCGTAATCGCACAAGGAACGCATAAAATCTACCTCGCCGCCCGCCGCGGCGATCACGACTTTGGCAAACTCGAACTCGGCGGCGAAACGATCCGCGGCAAACTCCCACAGCGGCTTTTCGCCGACGCGCAGCCACTGCTTTTTGACCGCGCTGTTAAAGCGCGTCGATTCGCCCGCCGCCATCAAAATCATCGTAGTATCGGACATAAACAAGCCTTTGTACGCAAAAGTTTAGTATATTTACCGCAAAAATGCGGGAACAGCGAAAACGCTTAAGTAGCGCTTTGTGGTACAATGCCGTCAATTTACGCGTTGAAGGAGCGGCAAGATGCTGGTTAATCAAGTTAGGTCAATAAGTTCAGCTTCGTTTAAGACGAAAAATCGTCTCTCTCTCTGTTTTAGGTAAGCTCCGCTCAATCCTGTTTGTTTCGTTTCTGCTTATCGGTTGCGGCAGTAGCGGCGGAGGTTCAGGCAACAACCCCCCTACAACAAATACATACAGCGTCTCTTTCTACGACGCTAATTTAGATTTCAACGCCTCGATCGCGGTTAGCGCAAACGAGATCATTGATATAACGCGGTTAAAAAACGATCTCGATCTAAACGCAACCGCTTTATACAAAGCGGGGGGAACGACCGATTATATCAACAATAACTCGTTTGGCGTAACGGGCAATACTAGGTTCTACGCGATCCAAAGCGTTACCGAGATAACCAATCAGACAGAATTAAACGCGATCAGAGACGGTCTAAGCGGAAACTATATTCTGCTTAACAATATTGAGTTAAGGGCAAAGGGGGGAGAGGACGAGAACGAGTTTAACCAAACCTATGGCTGGAATCCGATTGGAAACTACTCTACTCGCTTTACCGGTATTTTTAACGGAGGCGGTCATAAGATTACCAATCTTTGGATCAATAGACCCGATACTAATTATATCGGTCTGTTTGGCGCTATCAACAGCGCTAAGATCAGAAATCTAGGCGTTGAAATAGCGAACGGCAAAAGCGCTAGAGGATCATACGGCGTCGGCGGTATCGCGGGGTTTGTTGATTACGGCTCTATCGCAAACAGCTTTGTTATCGGCGATATTATCGGAACAGACGTTGTCGGCGGTATCGCGGGATATGTTGATGGCGTCTTTATAACAAACAGTTATTCGGTAGGCGATATTAGCGTAACGGGCGCCTCTGTAGGCGGTATCGCCGGATATGTTTCTGGCGGCTCTATATCGAACAGCTACGCAACCGGCGATATTAGCGGAATAGCTGGCGTTGGCGGTATCGCTGGAACTGTTGGTAACGGCTCTACAATCCAAAACAACGCCGCAATCAATCCGTCGATTACTGGAATCGCCAGCGTAAATCGCATAGTTGGGTTTTATGACAGCTCAACTATTTTCAATAATATCGCGCTAACCGATATGGCTATAACGCCAGCGGGAAGCAACGGCGAGAGCGGATCAAACGCGAGCGGAACCGATCTCAAAAAGCGGCTAACCTATGAAACAGATTTAGGCTGGGATTTTACAACCGTCTGGACAATACTCGAAAACGAAAGCTATCCTA
>JAITEA010000215.1 GCA_031282285.1 Helicobacteraceae bacterium | reverse complement strand
CTAGATTCTTTGATTTGCTCTGAATTAAAAAGTTTGCCGATTTTATCTTTGCATTCGGTTAATTCCATAAAATGTTGATCGTCGTAATGCGGAGCGTATTCAAGGTTTTGGACGATTATATCGCGGGCGCTCGCGCTGGCAGACTTAAACGCGTTTTCAAAACATTGCATATTATTCAAACACAAATCCCCAACGATGCTAGGCAACGATTCAGACAGCTCTCCATCGAGAAAATATCCGGTTGTTTTCATTAGCGCGAGAGTTTCAAAAAAGGCGGCGGCGCTCTCTTGGTTCAGGCAAGTTGCGGCTTTATCCGCGGCTTCGTAATATACGGCGTCAAAGTATTTGGAACCGACCAAACCTTGCGCGGGCAGAAGATCGATAACGCAACGAAACTCGTCGTCAGCGTTTTTGCATACGCCGTCGTATATGTTGGATCGCAGCAGAGCGGAATAGCAGTCAAAATCCTCCGGCGCGCACTCTTTGGCGCTAGGATTGTCCGCGTAAGCAAACGCGTATATTAATAGCGATACGACCAAAAACCTATCAAGCATTATACCTCTCCAGCGCCATAACCGCCGCGACGAACTATGCTAATTATACTCCAAAGTTTTAGCGCTAGCCGAGATTATTCGATAAGCAAGACCTTTAACTCGCGCATATCCGATCGTCCGCGATCGTCGATAACGCGGACGGTAAAACGACCGCTTCGCGCCGGCTCCCACGACAAAATCTCGCCGCGTTTTGCCGCGCCTATAAACTCGTCTCCGACAAACCAGTAGAGATTTTGCGTCTGCGCGTCGCTCGCGGCGGAAAAAACCACCTGCCGCTCGTTTGGTTTTGAGAGTCTGATCGCGTAATTCGCGTTTTTCAGCGGCGAGGAGATCGCCGGCGGTTCGCCGCCTACAAAACTAAGCGGTTCCGCGCAATGGCGCATATCGGGCGGCTCTCGTTTGGGCAGCCCCGCTTTGCGAAACAGATCCATAATATCCGACGCGTAAAACTCGTATATCTCCATTTTGCCGTTTGCGATATCCTCGCCCGCGCACAGCGGTTTTCCATTTGCGCGATTGATCCACACGGGGCGATAGACCGTATCGACTTTGATCGGCGAGACGCCCGGTATAAACCAGCTTTTGCCCCGTCTTTTGCACCACGCCGTCGCCAGATCGCCGCTGGATAAGCAGACCTCGACCCGCTTGATAGCCGGCGGCGCGGCGCGGGCGGGATCGATCAGTGTTCGCGAGTGGCGAACGGAGCGGGCGATGGTGAAAAACAGCGGCGCGGCGCGGGAGGCGCCCACCAGCGCGGGATTTGGTCTGTTGTCAAACGATCCGACCCATATCACTAGCGCGTAATGCCCGATCAGCCCAGCGCACCAAGCGTCTCTGAAGGCGCGCGAGGTGCCAGTTTTCCAGTAGATCGGCAGCGCGTCGCTTTCGGCGGGAATGCCGTCGATCTTCGGCGCGGAGGAGAGCATATCCAATACGATAAAGCTCGCCTCGCGGCTAAGCAGCCGCTTTCCCTCTTCAAGCGGCTGATCGGCGCGCGTTCGTACCTCGCGCAAAATCCCGCCGTTGGCAAGGATCGCGTACAGCTTGGCTACCTCGAGCGGCGTTACCTCGCCGCCGCCAAGCGCCAGAGCAAGCCCGTAATGCTCCCTGCTTGCCATCTTGCCGATATTCGCGCTTTTAAGGAAGTCGTAAAAGTCTGGCTCGCTCAGCCTGTTTGCCAGATAGACCGCGGGGATATTGCGGCTTGCCGTCAGCGCCTGCCGCGCGCTAATGGGACCCATAAAACCGCCGTCAAAGTTCTCCGGCTCGTAAACGCCGAAAGCCGTCGGCATATCCTTCAAAACGCTCTGCGGGTGAATAATCCCCTGATCGATCGCAAGCGCGTAGATAAACGGTTTCAGCGCGCTGCCGGGCGAACGCTTGATCCTTAACCCGTCGATCTGCCCGTAGATCGCGTCGTTGAAGTAGTCCGCCGAACCCGCCGCCGCGACGACGCTCATATCGCGCGTATCCACCAAAACCGCCGCCGCGTTATCGACGCCTAGCGCGGCGTTTTGCCTGATATGATTTTTGATCTGCGTCTCGATAAGCGTTTGCAGATCCGACTCGATCGTCGTCTTTACGATCCGCGGCGATCTGCCCGCAAGGTAGTCCTCTTTGGCGAGCGACTCGATCAGATGCGGTACGCGAAAGGGCAGATCCTCGATGCGCCTTAGCTTAAATGGCAGATCGAACAGCGCCGCCTCTTTGTCGTCGATCTCGAACTTCTCGCGGTAGGCGGCAAACAGCTCCTTCCGCGCCAGAAATAGCTTCTCGCCCGCGTAACTCGTGTTTTTGTCGATCCTCACGCTCGGCGACTGCGGCAGCACGGCAAGGGCAAGCGTTTGAGTCGGCGCAAGCTCGTTGAGCGGCTTGTCGAAGTAGATCAAGCTCGCCGTTCCCGCGCCCTCGATATTGCGTCCGTATGGCGCGTAGTTCAGATAGGCTTCCAGAATCTCGCTCTTGGAGTATCGCATCTCCAGCCAGACGGCGCGGGCGATCTGCTCGATCTTGCCGCCGATCGTTTTAGTGTTGAGCTTGTAGCGCATTCTGACAAGCTGCATCGTGAGCGTCGAGCCGCCCTGCCGGTCGCCTTGTTTGACATAAGTTACCCACGCGCCGCGAATCAAACTGAAAGGATTAAATCCAAGATGATAATAGAAGTAGCGATCCTCTCGTAAAAGCGTCGCGTCAATCAGCGACTGCGGCGTTTGATCAAGCGGCGTCCAGACGCGGAATCGGTCGTCTTTGGCGAGCGTAAGGCGCATAAGATCGCCCTCTTTATCGTAATAGACGACGGAAAACAGCAACCCTTCTTGGAGCGAATCTTTCGGGAAAACTCGCGGCAGATAGATAATCGCCAGCGCGATCGCGATTAGCGCCGCGGCGTCGCTTGCGATCGCGATTACGCGGCGTTTCAGGGACGCGCCGTTTTTTGAGGGCTTCGGCGGTTTTGGGGAGTTTGGAGAGTTTTGGGAGTTCGCGGACATTTTATCTCGAGCGCTTTATCGTGTTATTTTGACTGCGTATCATTTTAAGGCGATCTTTCTATAGATTATAGGCGCGTATCATACAAGGTTGCTAATTATTTATTTTCATCAAACACAATCAAAACTGCAAACCGCTCATTAAAGCGCCAATCTCCCCCTATGCGAGCATCGCTCCGCCTTCTCCCCCCCCCCCCTGACAAGGGGGGTTAGGGGGGTTCAAACCTTTCATAAGCCGTTAAACTTGCGATCGCGCCTTTTCTCGTCATTCCCGCGCAGGCGGGAATCCATCTCCAAAAAACACAACGAAGTACGAAAACAAACGCAGATCGCATTCGATCCACGCCTTCGGCGTATTTGGATACCCGCCTTCGCGGGTATGACCAGAGACGCGAGCGTCGCGTTCCGCGCTGCTTCGCCCCCCGATAAGGGGGTTAGGGGGGTTTCAAATCCCTCTTTTTGGATTCCCGCCTACGCGGGAATGACGAAAGACGCGATCAACCGCCAAACGCAAGCAAATGTGATCGGCGCCGCGACGCTTCGTTCTCTGATAAGGGGGGGGAAGAGTTGGCGGCGAGGATTTCGGTTATAGCGGCGTTGGAGTTGATTGTTCTTGAGGCGGTTATTTAGGCTCCGACGCATTATCGTCGTCTTTGTCTTTGCCAAAAAGGATATTTATAAACGAGTTTTTTGACGCCGCTCTTTCGGCGGATACAAATAGCCCTATATAAAGCGCGCCGACGCCCAAAAACGTCTCTAACGCGAGAGCAAATATCTCTAACGGATGATAGGATTCTACGCCGTTATAATAAGCGAGCGTCAATAGGGCGACGCCAAAGACGAAATA
>JAITEA010000207.1 GCA_031282285.1 Helicobacteraceae bacterium | reverse complement strand
GCCTATAGTTAATTTTGTCGCGTTGAGATTATGGGTATTCAAGACAAACTGATATAATTGCGCGATTATGGAAGCTGGATTTAATTTTTCCGAATACGCGCAAGCGTGCGTCAAATGCGCGAAATGCATACCCGCCTGCACCATTCATACCGTCAGCCGCGACGAGACGACCAGCCCGCGCGGCTTTATCCATCTGATGGCGAGCGCGCAAGAGGGTTCGATCGAACTTGACAAAAACCTTAAAAAAATCTTTGAAACCTGCTTTTTATGCTCCAACTGCACAACCGTCTGCCCAAGCGCGATCCCTACCGATCTGCTGATCGAAAACGCGCGCGCGCAGAGCGTCAAAAAATACGGTTTAGCGTGGTTTAAGCGCGCCGTATTTTTTATCCTCAAGCGCCGATCGCTGCAAAATCTCGCCGCCAAACTCGGCTTTGTTTTCAAGTCGTGCGGTTTTGCCAAAACGCAAAACGGAATGCGCGCCAGATTTTCGATGCCGATGATGAGGCGCGGGAGGTTGCTGCCGCTGATCGCCGAAAAAAGTTTCTTGGACGCCTATCCCGAGCGTATGAACTTCGGCGGCGACAAAACGGCGGCGATCTTTATCGGCTGTATGGCGAATTACGCCTATACGGGCGTGGGCGATTCGCTGCTGTACATTCTCAAAGCGCTGAAGATCAACGCCTTTATCCCCAAAGATCAACTCTGCTGCGGCGCGCCCAGCTACTTCACGGGCGATACGAAATCGACCAAGTGGCTGATCAAGTACAACATCGAGTACTTCGAGCTGTTTATCGACTCGGTTGAAGCGATCTTGGTTCCCGAGGCGACCTGCTCCAATATGATTATCAGAGATTGGCTTCATATTATGCAAGACGAGCCGGAGTGGATCGATCGCGTTAAGCGCGTCGTCGATAAAACCTTTATCGCCTCGCAATGGCTGTACAAAAACGCCGATCTCCCGCGCCTGCTCCCAAACCTCGGCTCCAAGATCGCGAGCGTTACCTACCACGATCCCTGCCACGCCAGAAAGACGCTGGGCGTGTTCAAAGAGCCGCGCGCTATACTGGCGCGAAGTTACGAGCTTAGAGAGATGAGCGCGCCTTCTCAATGCTGCGGTTTTGGCGGCGTTACGATCCAGAGCGAGCGCTTCGAGCTTGCCGAAGCCGTAGGCAAGCTCAAAGCGGATATGATTGCCGAAACCGACGCGGAGATTGTCAGCGCGGAGTGTTCGGCGTGCCGTATGCAGATTAGCCACGCGCTGAACCGCGAGGGCGCGAAACAGGCGTTTATGCACCCGCTGGAACTGATCGCGCAGGCGCTTAAAGAGTATAAAACCGATGCTTGAAACTTGGCAAAACTTCTACGGCTGGCACGATCCGGTCATCTTTACGATCGGCGCGTTTTCGTTGCGCTGGTACGGGTTGATGTATGTTACGGCGCTTGTCGTCGGCTACCTCTGGGGGCGGCGTATGGTGCGGCTTGGACATTGGAAGCCGATGAATCTGGAGCGCTTCGAGTCGCTTTTTATCTGGTTTGCGATCGGGGCGGTTTTGGGCGCGAGGCTGGGCTATGTGATCTTTTACGATCCAAATACCGCGTATTGGCTTACGCATCCTTGGCAGATTTTCAACCCCTTCGCGGGCGATCAGATCGGCATAAGCGGGCTGAGCTATCACGGCGCGATCGCGGGCGTGGTCGTTTCGCTGCTGCTGTTTGCCCGCCGTTACCGCTTTAAGGTCTGGTTTTTGTTCGATCTCGCGGCGGTGAGCGGATCGGCGGGGTATGTTTTCGGGCGGATTGGCAACTTCCTGAACGCGGAACTTATCGGACGCGAAACGACTATGCCGTGGGGCGTGCTGGCGGAGGGCGTATTGCGCCACCCAAGCGCGCTGTACGAGGCGGCGCTGGAGGGGATCGCCATATTCGCGATCTTGGCTTTTGTTTATCAAAAACGCAGGTTCGACGGGCAGATGGCGATGTTGTATCTCGCGCTTTACGCGATCGCCCGCATTATCGTCGAGTTTTTCCGCGCGCCCGACTCGCAGCTTGGTTTTATCGCCTTCAAATGGCTGACGATGGGGCAGGCGCTGTCAATTGTTATGCTGATCGCGACGGCTTCGGTCTATCTCTATTTGCAATATGCGTCTAGTCAAAAGCGCGGATAGCTCCTTCACGCTCTTTAGCGAGCGCTTTGACGAACATTATCACAGCGTCGGCGAAGGCGCGCTGAGAGAGACGCTAGAAAAACATATCTACCCCGCGCTCGCTTACGCGGCGCTTGGCGAGCGGATTCGTATTCTGGATATCTGCTTCGGGCTTGGCTACAACTCGCTGTGCGCGATCGCGAAGTTTGGCGGCAAGATCGAGATTGTAGCGCCGGAGATCGACGGCGAACTGATCGCCAGTTTGCCAAATCTGCCCTACCCGCTGGAGCTTGAAAAGTACCGCTTAATCGTCGAGCGGCTCTCGAAAGAGCTATGCTTTAGCGACGATCGCGTTTGCGTTCAGATCGCGCTTGGCGACGCGGCTAAGCTGGTCAAAACGCCAATCGGCGAGTTTGATATTATCTTTCAAGACCCGTTTTCGCTGCATAAAAATCCCGAATTGTGGAGCGAGGATTTTTTTGCCGATCTCTATCGCCTGCTTAAACCCTCCGGCGTTTTGACCACCTACTCGGCTTCGC
>JAITEA010000229.1 GCA_031282285.1 Helicobacteraceae bacterium | reverse complement strand
GGGGTAAGAGGCGGGTTTTGGTTTGCCTAGCGCTTGCTTGGGGAGTTTGGGGGATTTGATAGATCGGATTCAAGTTTGGAGCCGGAAGGATCGCCGCTGGCGGCGTTTTTCAGCTTCTCCTCGCGATCGCGCGCGGCGTTCAGCTCGTCCTCGCCGTCGAAAAGCGCGCCGTGGGTGAAGCGTTTTTCGTCGTCAAACTGCCCGCTCCTTAAGCCCCACATAAAGGCGATCAGCCCAAGCAGCCCCAGCAAAATCGAGATAAACAGCGTCAAAGTCAGCGCGGTGGTCGTATCTTCCATATTCGGCATTCTAGCGTTAGTCCCGCTTGGCTATAATCGCTCGGATAATTACCAAAGAAACAACGATTAATGAAAGTTAAGCAAAGCGCTCTTCGTTGCTTTGAGTTCGCCCTGCAAAAAGGCGAGGCTGAAACGGCGCTGAGCTATATTGAAACGCATAAGACGATTTTGAGCCGTTTTATGACGCTTATCGCGGGCGATTACGACAAGACCGTCGACGACGCGCTTAAGCGAAGCGGGCTGACCTACGCGTGGGCAAGCCGCGATCACGGGCTTTTTACCAAACCGGTCGCGGACAGACCGCCGCCGCTTGAAAACGCGATCGCGCAAATGCCGCAAAAGCCAAGAATGCTGATCGCGCGCAGACCCGTTCGTTCGGGCGAGCGCGTGGAGACGGAAGGCGACGCGATCTTTTTGGGGCGGATCAACAGCGGCGCGGAGATTTTCGCGCGCGGCGTCTGCTTGGTGTTCGCGCCGCTTTACGGGCTGTGCAACGCGCAGGGCGAGTTCGCGATCGTCAAGGAAGTCGGCAAAGGCGGACTGTTTATCTTCCGCAACGCCGTTTACGAAAGCGCGTTTTTTAACTGCCCGAAGCGCTTTATCGCCGCGGGCGGCGAGATTATCGTCGAGGAGCATATATGAAACAACACACCATCGCCAAACCCGTGGAGATCGTGGGCATAGGGCTGCATAGCGGCAATCCCGTGCGAATGCGGCTTCGCCCCGCGCCGGAGGATTACGGCGTGGTCTTTGTCCGCGACGATCTGGGTTTGTCGATTCCGATCAAAGTTGAAAATGTGGTGGATACGCGGCTTGCCACCGTGATCGGCGCCAAAGGCGCGATCATCTCCACTATCGAACACTTTTTATCCGCGACGCTGGCTATGGGGATCGACAATCTCGAAGTGGGCATCGACGGCGACGAAGCGCCGATTATGGACGGCTCCGCCGCGAGCTTCTGTCTGCTGTTCGAGGAGGCGGGATTCAAGGCGCAGGATAAGCCCAAAAAGGCGATCGTGATCCAAAAACCAGTCGAGATCAAACAGGGCGACAAGTTCGCGCGGCTTCTGCCTTACAAAACCAGCGAGATACTTTTTGAGATCAATTTTGACCACCCCGCGATCCGCAGGCAGCAATACCGCTTCTTATTCTCAAAAGAAAACTATATCAAGGAGATCGCCCGCGCCAGAACCTTCGGGTTCTTGAAGGAGGTCGATTATATGCGATCTATCGGCAAAGGGCTTGGCGGCAGTCTGGACAACGCGATCGTGCTGGACGAAAAGCGGGTGCTCAACGCCGAGGGGCTGAGATTTGCCGACGAGTTCGCGCGACACAAGATACTTGACGCGATCGGCGATATGGCGTTTCTGGGCGCGCCGTTTCTGGGGCGTTACGAGGCGTTCGCGGGCAGCCACCATATCAACCACCTGCTGGTAAAGGCGCTGCTTAGCGATCCTGAAGCCTATAAGATCGTCGAGGTGGAAGGCGCCAAATCGGCGGCAAAAGAGCTGGAGAGAGCGTTTGCTTAACGCGACTATACTGCTTATAGGCGCCTCAAGACCCGCGCTGATCGGAGTTTATAACGACGAGGGCTGCCTGCTGGAAAGTTTCGAGATCGCCGCGCCGCTGACCGAAGGGTTGTACCCGATCGCAAAGGCGCTCGACGATCGCTACAAGATCGCAAAACTGCTCTATGCCAGAGGTCCGGGCAGTTTTACGGGGCTGAAGTTGAGCTATCTATTTTGCAAAACCTTCGCGCTTGCCAGAGATATCGAGTTTCTGGCGGCGGATAGCTTCGCGCTGAGCGGCGATCGCCCCATTTTGGCTCACGGAAAACGGCGGTTTGTCAAAAACGGCGAGAGGATCGAGATCGCGGCTTTCGACGAGCCGTTCGAGGAGACGCTAGCGCTTCCAAAGCGGCTCGATACGCGGATATTTAGCGATCAGACGCTTCCAAACTATCTGTTAAACGCGGCTTAAAGGAAACTATTTGACTATTATCGTCCCCGCTACAAGCGCCAATATGGGACCCGGGTTTGACTCCTTAGGCGTGGCGCTCAAGTTTTACAACAAGGCGGAGATCGCGCCCTCCAAGTTTTTCAGCGTCTCCGTGCGCGGAGAGGGCGCGCGGTTTTTGAAAACCAAAAACGGCAACGCCTTTTTGAACATATTCTATAAAACCTACAAACGCCTGACCGGCGCGGAGGATACCTTTCGCTTCCGCTTTGAAAACAACATTCCGCTCTCCCGCGGGCTTGGCAGCTCGTCGGCGGCGATCGTTTCGGCGCTCACGGCGGCGCGGCTGATGGCAAACGCGCCGGTCGACGGGCGCGAGATTCTAAACGAGGCGCTAACCTACGAATCCCACCCCGACAACATCACGCCCGCCGTTTTCGGCGGCTTTTGCGTCTGCGCGCTTCAGGATAAGAGCGTCGTCTTCAGCCGCGCTTGTCTGGACGAGGAGCTTAGAGCCGTTATCACCATTCCCAACAAGTCGATCTCCACCAGATTCAGCCGAAACGCGCTGCCCAAGAGGGTGAGGATCGAGGACGCGGCGTTCAATATCGCGCACAGCTCGCTGCTGACCGCCGCGTTGCTGAGCAAGGATTACGATCTGCTGCGCGAGGCGTGCGCGGACAGATTGCATCAGACGGTGAGAATGCGCCTGCTGCCGCAGTTGTTCGAGGTTCAGCGCGTAGCCTTTGAAGCCGGCGCGCTCAGCGCGACGCTCAGCGGCAGCGGATCGAGCTTTTTCAGCCTCGCCGCCAACGACGACGAGGCGCAGAAGATCGCCTTCGTTCTGCGCGAAACTTTCCCCGCGTTTCGCACGGAAATTTTCGAGTTCGACGCGCTTGGCGCTCGCTCTCAAGCATAGCTGGGTATAATCCGCGCCCAATGTCGCCGATCAGAACCTGCGTCGCCTGTCGCGGTAAGTTTGAGCAGAAGACGCTTTATCGATTTCAGTGCGCGGATAATCGGGTGGTTGCATACGCAAACAGAGGGCGTAGTTTCTATCTTTGCGCGAAATGCGTAACCGCGCCTAAACTCTCAAAACAGATCGCCCGTCATTGCAAAAAAGAGGTCGATATAGGGTTGATCGAGTCGTTAAAGGAGAAACTCGCTTGAGTACAGTGAAAATTACGGAAGTCGCGCTAGAGGCGGCGAAGAAACCCAAAGAGGTTCTCGACGCGTGCAAAGCGCTTGGAATCGCGGCAAAGTCGCAGCAAAGCTCGGTTACCATAGAGCAAGCCGAGCGGCTGGCGCAGTACCTTATCAAAGGCGTAACCGAGGTCGCCGCGAAACCGGAGACGGCTCAAACGCCAAAGCGCGACGATTCCAAAGACGAAAAAAAGCGCCATAAGCCAGCCGAAAACAAAAAGCCGGAAGTCAGAGTCGCGCCGCCGCCTGCCAAAAAAGAGGAGCCGCAGCCAAAGCCGATCGTCCGCCCGATTGAGATCGCCAGAAAAAGCGCGGGGCTTACCATCGTAAACAAAAAGCGCCCGATCGCGCCCGTCCAGCCAGCGGCGGCGGAGCGGACAAGCGAGGCTTTCGCGCACGGATACGGCAGGCACAAGATCGCCGTAAGCGCCGCCGACGACGAGCGCAGACCGCGAAGGGAGCGCAAAAGCGCCGCCAACGCCGCCAAAAAAGAGCAGGGGCACAAGATCGAAATCCTGCGCGATCGCGATCTGGGCGGCTACGATCACTTTGAGGAGAATATGGTCGTTATGCCCGATCTCTCGATCGGCGTGAGCGATTTTCTCATCGAGCAGGAGCGCAACCAGCGCAACGCCAAACGCGACTACGAGAAAGCCAAAATCGGCGGCGGCGTAAACCGCGTAACGGGCGGCGGCGGGGACGGCAACATCTCCCGCGGCAGGCGAAGGCGTCCGCGCCCGATCGCCAGAGAGCGCGATCAGAAAGCCGCGATCAGCGTAGCTGAGATCAACGAGGATGTGCGCGTTTACGAGTTTGCCGATCTGATCAACCAGCCGATCGCGGCGGTGATCAAAAAGCTGTTCGAGCTGGGTATGATGGTTACCAAAAACGACTTTCTCGGCAAGGACGCGATCGAGATTTTAGCCGACGAGTTTGGCGTGGAGGTACGCACCAAAGACGCGGCGGAAGAGCTTGATTATGTGGCGCTGTACAACGACGAACATAAAGATCGCCATCACGCCGCGCAGACGCGCCCGCCTATCGTTACGATTATGGGGCACGTCGATCACGGCAAAACCTCGTTGCTCGATTACATCAGGGAGTCTCGCGTGGCAAGCGGCGAGGCGGGCGGCATCACGCAGCATATCGGCGCCTATACGGTCGTGAAAAACGACAAGCATATCACCTTTATCGACACGCCCGGGCACGAGGCGTTCAGCCAGATGCGCGCGCGCGGCGCCACGATCACCGATATAGTCGTTATCGTAGTCGCCGCCGACGACGGCGTAATGCCGCAGACCAAAGAGGCGATCAGCCACGCCAGAGCGTCAAAATGCCCGATCATCGTCGCGATCAACAAGATGGACAAACCCTCCGCCAATCCCGACAAGGTTAAAGCGGAGCTTGCCGAAGCGGGGCTGACGCCGCACGAGTGGGGCGGCGACGCCGAGTGCGTGGGCGTGTCGGCGAAAACGGGTCTTGGCGTGGAAAGCCTGCTGGAGACGATTTTGCTACAGGCGGAGGTGATGGAGCTCAAAGCCGAGCGCGACACGCGCGCCAAAGCGGTCGTGATCGAAAGCTCGCTTGAAAAGGGGCGCGGACCGGTCGCCACCGTGATCGTGCGAAACGGCACGCTTCACGCGGGCGATAATGTGGTCGCGGGAACGGCGTTTGGACGCATACGAGCCATAGTCAATGATCGCGGCGCGCAGATCAAAAAGCTCAATCCAAGCGAGGCGGGGCGGATCGTGGGGCTTGACATCACGCCCGCCAGCGGCGACTATCTTATCGCTATGGACGATCTGGAAACGGCTAAACGCTACGCGCAGAAACGCGCCGATTACGAACGAAGCCGCGCCCTGTCGCTATCGACTAAGGCGACGCTGGAAGACCTTGGCGAGCTGATCGCCGAAGGCAAGCTGAAACGGCTGCCCATCATACTGAAAGCCGACGCGCAGGGCGCGCTGGAGGCGATCGCATCGTCGATTACCAAGCTCAAAAACGCCGAGGTCAAAGCGGAGATCGTCCATTCGGCGGTGGGCGAGATTAGCGCCAGCGATCTGGCGCTGGCGGGCGCGAGCGAACACGCTGTGATTCTGGGCTTCCACATCAAACCTTCGCAGATCATCAAAGATCGCGCCAAAGCGCTTGGCGTAACCATCAAAAGCTACGATGTGATCTACGATCTGCTCGACGATGTGAGCGCGCTGCTTGGCGGTATGCTCAGCAAAGTAACCAAAGAGCAATTGATCGGCAAAGCCGAGGTGCGTCAGGTTTTCGACATACCCAAACTCGGCAAGATCGCCGGTTGCATGGTGATCGACGGCGTGGCGGCGCGGGGCGCTATAGCGCGGGTTACGCGCGGCGAAAACGAGGTATATAAAGGCGTCGTCGAGACGCTCAGGCGCTTCAAGGACGACGCGAAAGAGGTCGGCAAGGGCTTTGAGTGCGGCGTGGGGCTTAGCGGGTTCAACGACGCGAGAACCGGCGATCTGATCGAGATATACAAATCCGTCGAGGTCGAAGCGGTGTTTGAGGCGGTAAAATAGTGGTCGATCCGAAGATTCGGCTTCAGCGGGCGCAGAGCGCGCTGTACGAGAGGCTACGCGAGGCGATCGCGAGCCTGAGCGACGAGGAGCTTGCCTCGCTCAACGCTACGGAGGCGATTTTGGCGCGGGGCAAAAAGGACGCAACGATCCTGATCGACTCAAGCGGCGTCGCGCCGAGCGAACGGGCGCGGCTCTTGTCGAAGCTGAAAAAGGCGAGCGGCTATATAGGCTCCTATATCGCGGCGGCGCAGGGGTGGCGGCAGGCGCCCGCGCTGCATTTTAAGTTTGACGAGTCGCTAGAGAGCGCGGCGCGGCTGGATGCGATCTTCGCGCGCATAAAAGAGGATAAATGAGCCAGTCGAGCCAATCAGACCAATCGGGTTTGGAGGAGCAGATCGCGGCGCTGATCGCAAGCCTAGGCGCGAGGCTGTACGATATTGAAACGGCAAGCGAGGGCGGGCGGAAAATCTACCGCGTCTATATCGATCGCGAGGGCGGCGCGGACATCGAGCTGTGCGCCAAAGTAAGCCGCGCTCTCTCTCCGCTGCTGGATTTAACGCCGCCGATCGACGGCGAATACGCGCTGGAAGTCTCCTCGCCCGGGATAGAGCGGCGTTTGCGTACAAT
>JAITEA010000203.1 GCA_031282285.1 Helicobacteraceae bacterium | reverse complement strand
AACTTAACGCAAAAGCTTCAGTTTCGCTTAAGCCGGAAATCAACCCCCCCCCCCCCCCCGTTTTCAGCTCTAAACTAATAAAACGCTTCGCGATCCTGATCGCTTCGCTATTCTTGATTGGTTGCGGAAGTAGCGGAGGAAGTTCGTCAAACGGCATAACAAACAACAATAACAACGGCAATCCAAGCGTCTATACGGTTTCGTTTTACGATAGCGTTCTAGACTTTAACGGATCAAAAGAGATCGACTCAAATAGTCCGACAATCGATCTAACGCAACTAATAGATGAGTTAGATGTAAACGCTACCGCTTTATATAGAGCGTCGGATTCAAACGATGTATTGAATCTAGGCTCTTATACCATAAACGGCAACACCAATTTCTACGCCGTTCCTAATGTGGTTGAGATAACCAATCAAGAGGAATTAAACTCCATTAGAGACAATCTAAGAGGAAAGTATATTCTGCTTAACGATATTGAGCTACAAGCAATAGCTGGAGAGGATCAAGACGAGTTTAACCAAACTTATGGTTGGAAGCCGATTGGGGGTTACAACGACAGCGACGCTTTTAGCGGTATTTTCAATGGCAACAACTATAAACTAACGGGGTTATGGATTGATCGGACAAACGCATATGCCGAAGGCTATAATGTTGGACTGTTTAGTTATGTCAAGGGTGATTATGACGAATTTAGCAACGAACCTGCCATATTCGCTCACATCAGAAACCTTGGCGTTGAGATAGCCGAGGGTAAAGCGGTAAGAGGGGATGGCGTTGTTGGCGCTATAGCGGGATATGTCTACAATGGCTTTATAATAAACAGCTATGCTACGGGAGAAGTTAACGGAACGAGCAGTGGCGTAGGCGGTATTGCGGGGTCTATTGGCTTCTACTCTATAATAACAAAAAGTTACTTTATCGGAAGTGTTAGCGCAATAGGCGGAGGCGCTGGCGGACTTGCGGGGTCTATTGGCTTCTACTCTATAATAATAAATAGTTATTCTATGGGAAGCGTCAGCGGCAATAATAGTAACCTAGGAGGCATAGCGGGCGGAGTTGGTGGAAATTCTGCAATAACGGATAGCTACTCTACCAGCGAGATTAGTGCAATGGCAGAGGATCCTTTCTCTGGTTCCTATGTTGGCGGAATCGCGGGAGCCGTTAGACAAGATTCCATAATAACGCGCAGTTATTCTACGGGGAACGTTGGCTCCGCGATTAACGAAGTATATCCAGATTCAGTTGGCGAGTATGTCGGCGGTATCGCTGGAATGCTTGATAGACGTTCTTCGGTAACGCAGAGTTACTCCACCGGCAACGTTAGCGGAGCTCGTTTCGTCGGCGGTATCGCCGGAACCGTGGTGTGGGAGTCTAACGTTACGACTAGTTATGCCACGGGTAATATAACTGGCTCCTCCTTTATTGGCGGCATAGCGGGAGGGGTTACCAGTACTACAAATGGCGACAATAAAAATAATAATGTCATAAATAATTATTTTACTGGAAGCACCAGCGGCGGGTCTGATGTCGGCGGCATTGCAGGAAATGCGCGCTTTGGCGCTATAATAGCGAATAACTATTCTACGGGAAGCGTTAACTCAGGTGTACGCGCTGGTGGCATTGTCGGGTGGGCTGTAAATAACCCTACGATCCAGAATAATGCCGCCATCAATTCGTCGATTGCAAGCGGCGATTATGGCGTAAATCGCGTTGTTGGCGCTACTATGTATGGGGATAGCATCACAATGATTTCAAACAATCTTGCACGAAATGGTCTGGATACAACGGACTTCTTCGACTTTATCGACGGTAACGCGTATTCTGGAACAGGTATAGCCGACGATGCTTTCTTGTTGCAAGATACCTACCAAAGTGGTTTAGGTTGGTCTTTTGATGGCAACAACGATAGCGCTCCTTGGAGAATAGACGAAGGCGTCGGTTATCCTTATTTCTATTGGCAAAATCAATAGCGCGTCTTGCGATCGCAAAACCACCTTTGCGATCGCTCTTGCTTGCGTTACGCGATCGATCGCGTCTTCGTCATACCCGCGACGAAGCGTATATCGCTAAAAGAGGCGAAAATCTAAAGAAAGGTTGTAACCCCCCCCCCCACCCCTGTCGGGAGGCGAAGCGGAGCGCAAGCGCTCTGGCGCTAAAGTTGCGGGAATGATGAAACGGAGGTTTTGGCGCTGAAGTCGCAAGGGTTGCAATATATGCGTTTCGTTCGCGTCTCTTAATTTTTCGTCATGCTGACGTGGGGGGGGGGCAAAGCGAATAAAGGGTTAGGAGGAGAGGGTGCGCGAGAGGCGTTTAAGATAGGCTTCGCGCGATATTTCGACGCCGCCAAGCGACGCCAAATGGGAGCTGGAAACCTGACAGTCGATCATATCGATCTTGCCAAAGGGCTGTTCGCGACTCAAAAAAGCGAGCGCGACTTTGGAGGCGTCGCTCTTGTAGGCAAACATCGACTCGCCGAAAAATACGCGCCCGATCTGCAAACCGTACAGCCCGCCGGCAAGCTCCCCATCTTGCCAAGCCTCAACCGAATGCGTATGTCCAAGCTTGTGCAGTTCGCAATAGCTCTCGATAAACTCGCTGGTGATCCAAGTGTCTTTTTCCCGTTTGCGCTTGATCTTGGCGCAAGCAATCATCGTCTCTTTGAAGGCGCAATCGGTTTTGATCTCAAATCGTCCGCCGTTTATCGTCCTCGTCAGGCTTTTGGACGCGCGAAAATTGGACGGCTCCAAAATCATTCGCGTGCGCGGCGAATACCAGTGCGGCATACGATACGCGACAAACCACGGAAACAGTCCGATCGAATAGGCGTTCAAAATGCGCTCGACGGAGAGATCGCCGCCGATAGCCACCAGATCGTCAAAATTTTCGCCGCTCACATCTGGAAACGGCTCCGCCACGCCGATTAGATACAGCGGCGGGCGCTTACGCACTAAAATCAAAGCGCAACTCGCCGGCTTTGACGCTCACGGCGACTTTGCCGCCTTTGGCAAGACGACCAAACAGCAGCTCGTCGGCGATCCTGTCTTTAATTTTGCTTTGAATCAGGACTCCCAGCGGTCTGGCGCCCATCTTTTTGTCGTAGCCGCGCGTAGCCAGATATTTTCGCGCCGCGGCGTTAATCTCGATTGAAACTTTGCGCTCGCTAAGCTGCGAGGCAAGCTCGGCGATAAACTTATCGACCACGAAGCCCATCGTTTCGACGCTTAACGGCGCGAAACGCGCGATCGCGTCGAGGCGGTTTCTGAACTCCGGCGCGAAAAAGGCGTTCACCGCCTCCCCCACGCGATCGACCGCGCTATTGCCAAAACCTACTACGCCCGCTTCCGTCGCGCCCAAATTGCTCGTCATAATCAGGATAGTATGGCGAAAATCCGCCTCCACGCCGTTGCCGTCGGTTAGCTTCGCGCCGTCCATCACCTGCAAAAGGATATTGAGCAGATCGGGGTGCGCCTTTTCGATCTCGTCAAACAAGATCACGGCGCGCGGGTGTTTGCGCGCGCATTCGGTAAGCAGCCCGCCCTGATCGTAACCCACATACCCGGGCGGCGCGCCTACCAGACGGCTGACGCTGTGCTTTTCCATATATTCGCTCATATCAAACCGCGCGAAATGCGCGCCCAAGCTCGCCGCAAGCTGTTTTGCCGATTCGGTTTTGCCCACGCCCGTCGGACCCGTAAACAAAAAGACGCCGATCGGGCGCGTCGGCGCGCTCAGCCCCGCGTACGATCGCTTGATAGCCTTAACCAGCTGCTCGATCGCGCTATCTTGTCCAAACACTTGATGTTTCAGATCAAGCTCCAGCGAGCGCAACCGATCTCTGTCGTCGTCCGCGCCAGCTTTGATCGGCGCGCCGATCATCTTTGAGACGACGCGCTCTATATCGGCGACGACGGCTTGCGTCCGCTTTTTGGATTCGCTCAAAAGATGAAACGACGCGCCAACCTCGTCGATCAGATCGATCGCCTTGTCTGGCAGAAAGCGATCGTTGATATATTTCGCCGAAAGCTCCGCGGCGGATCGCAAAACCGCTTCCGAGTAGCGCACGCCGTGATATTTTTCATACTTGGCTTTCAGCCCGCGCAGAATCTGAACGCTCTCCTCCACGCTCGGCTCGTTGACTACGATCTTCTGAAAGCGGCGGCTGAGCGCGCGATCTTTTTCAAAAAACTGCCTGTACTCGTTGTGCGTGGTCGCGCCTATGCACTTTAGTTTGCCGTTTGCCAGCGCGGGTTTCAAGATGTTGCTCGCATCCAGCGCGCCGCCTCCGGCGCTGCCCGCGCCCACGAGCGTGTGTATCTCGTCGATAAACAAGATCGCGTTGCGCTTTGTAGAAAGATCGTTAATCACCCCTTTGAGCCGCTTCTCAAAATCGCCGCGATATTTGGTGTCCGCGATCAACGCGCCCATATCGAGCGCGTAAATCTCAGCGCCTTCCAGCGTTTTTGGCGCTTTGTTTTCGGCGATCAGCGAGGCGAGCCCTTCGGCGATCGCCGTTTTGCCCACGCCCGGGTCGCCCGTTAGGATCGGGTTGTTTTTCTTGCGGCGGCAGAGCGTCTGAAGCGTCCGCGTAATCTCTTCGGCGCGCCCGACAATCGGATCGAGCGCGCCCTTTTTCGCCAGCGCCACAAGCTCCACGCAAAACTGCTTGAGGTAGGTTTTGGATTTGTCTTGATCGCTGTTTTGCGTTTTGAACCTGTCGTCGTCGAAAATCTCGCTGTTGGTATCGAGCTTTTCCAGTTCGCTTAGCGCCCGCGACCTGTCCTCTTCGATCTGGTTTTGACTGATCTCCTCCAAAATATTCAGCCGCTCGATCCCCTGAAGGCGCATCAGATAGACGCCGTAGCTTTCGCTGTCTTCAAATATGCTCGCCAGCAGATCGCCCTGATCGGCTTCGCGCCGCCCCGAGTTCTCGATATGCTCAAGCATCGACTTCATAACCTTCTGGACGGCGGTCGTGGGTCCGGGCTCGACGCCTTCGGGCGCGATATCTATCTCCCGCGTAAGATAGGCGTTGAGACTTACTTTAAGCGAGCTTAAATCGGCTCCGCACCGCTCCAGTATCTTTTGCGCCGCCGGATCGAACAGCGCGGCGTACGCAAGGTGATCGACGGTGATGAACTCGTGGCGGCGGCGTTTGGCTTCGCGCACGGCGGCGACGATTAACTTGTTTAGCGACTTGCCGATCATTCAGACCTCCTTGATGGAGCACCTAAGCGGGTAACCGCTCGCTTTCGCGGTGGAATGTACCTGCATAACTTTCATTTCAGCTATTTCTAAGTTGTATTCTCCACACACGCCAACCCCTTTGTGATGGACGGAATTGGTGATCGCCTCGGCTTCCGTTTGATTTTTGTGAAAAATCAGCTCGAGCACCTTGACCACGAAATCCCAAGTCGTGTAGTGATCGTTGTGAAGCAGCACCTGATACCTGCGCGGAGCTCTTAGATCCGTCTCCGGTTCAAGCGTCTGATTGTATTCCTTTTCCATCGCCGCCGCCGCTTAACCTTTCGTCTGATATAAAACGGCAATCTTACTAAAAAGGCGTCTAATTTTGCAAACATTTCTATCATTTTTTGAGCCGATCTCGCGCGTTTTGTTCGTTTTGACGCTTGGCTGGTATATCATCTTGAACCTCCAGTGGTTCTCGTACCGCTACGATCGCCTAATCTTTCATCACACGAAGCCGCGCTGGAATCTTGCCAATATAGCGCTGCCGATCGCGCTGTTTTATATCGCGGGCGCGTATTTCTGGATTTTTTTCTATCTCGTCTATCTGCCCTCGCTGTTTGCGTGGTATCGCAAGATAGACAAAAAGCTGGTTTGGACGGCGCGGGTCAAACGGTTTTTCGCGCTGCTGGCGTTCGCGTCGGTACCGATCGAAGCGCATAGTTTCTGGATCGGCGGCGAATATGGCGGCGGCGCGTTGTCGGCGCTGCTGCTCGCGCTTGTCTGCTCGCAGGTTTTGGAGAACCTCCTGCGATCGCGCTTCAAGCGGCAAGCCGCGCGCAAACTGCAAGATCGCAAAGATTTGATCGTGATCGCGCTGACGGCAAGCTACGGCAAGACCAGTATGAAACATTTTCTGGCGCGGATATTGCGGCATAGTTTCAAGGTTTACGCTACGCGGGGCAATGTGAATACCGATCTGGGCGTCGCCGCGGATATCAACAACGCGCTGCCGGAGGATACGCAAATATATATCGTCGAGGCGGGCGCCAGAGAACGCGGCGATATTCTGACCATCGCGCTGATGACGCAACCGCACTACGCGATCGTGGGCAAAGTGGGCAAACAGCATATAGAGTATTTCAAGACCGAAGAGAATATCAAACGCGCCAAACGCGAGCTGCTGGTTTCGCCCAGAATGCGGCGCGGTATCGTTCACGAGAGCGCGGAGGTTAAGCCAAACGAAACGATCGTAACGCTGAAAGATTCGCAGATACGCAACCTAAACGCCACGCTGGAAGGGACGGAGTGGGATTTGGATCTAGGCGATCGCGTCGTTCATATAAAAACGCCCGTTCTGGGCGGGTTCAACGCCGTTAATATTTCGCTGGCGTTTTTGACGGCGGCGGAGCTTGGCGTAAGCGACGAGGCGATCGCGAAAGCCGTAAGCGAACTGGAGAGCGTCGAGCATCGCCTTCAGCCTATTAAGACGCGGCATAAGTTTATCCTCGACGACAGCTACAACGGCAATCTCGAGGGTATGCTGGGCGCGATCGATCTGTGCGCTCAGTGGGACGGGCGCAAGGCGATAGTAACCCCGGGTATCGTGGAAAGCGACGAGGAGAGCAATATCGCGCTGGCAAAGCGGATCAACGAGGTTTTCGATCTGGCGTTTATCACGGGCGCGTTAAACGCGGAGACATTGGCGGCGCATATCGATCGCGGCAAGCGCAAACGGATTTTCGATAAACGCGGGCT
>JAITEA010000159.1 GCA_031282285.1 Helicobacteraceae bacterium | reverse complement strand
AACGATCGAGGCGTTTTGTAACGCTTTGGTTACCGAAGCGTTCTTGTTTGAGCCAAAGGCGGTTCTAGCGTTTGAATCAAACGCAATGTCTTGACGCGCAGACGCGTCGGATTGAAACGCTTGATTAAACAAAGCGT
The DNA here is from genome assembly GCA_031282285.1 of Helicobacteraceae bacterium. Lineage (GTDB taxonomy): Bacteria > Campylobacterota > Campylobacteria > Campylobacterales > SZUA-545 > JAIRNH01. Next base: position 7,463 of record JAITEA010000159.1, on the reverse strand, counting down.
TTGAACCACGATGAAGTAACGACATTTGTCGATTCTCCCTTTGTCTGAAGTAAATTGCGGCAATTCTAGCCTTTTTTAGATTAAATGGCAGGTGAAAAAGTAAACCTTTTTGATCGAATCGCTTGAAAACATCGTTCTTTTGCTGATCCATCGCCGATCGTTTGCGTTTTGGCAACCTTAGGTTTTAAGCGGTGGGATTGAGGCTTGTCTCAAACTCCCCTAGCCCCCATTATCGAGGGGGGAAGCAAGATGGATTGGCGCCTGCGCGGGAATGACGCATAAGGCGAGCGCCTCACGGGAATGATAAGAAAAAGCGGAGCGGGCGCTACGCGGGAATGATGGGAAAAGGCGCGATCGCAAGTTTAACAGCTTATGAAAGGTTTGAAACCCCCCTAATCCCCCTTGACAAGGGGGGAATTGAGAAGGCCCGATCGGCGAAGCCTTCCCAAATGCGAGCGCCGCTCCGCGCCGTTTCCTACGCGATACCCTCCTTCGTTGGGACGCTTGCTACGCAAGCTGTTGCGCCGCTTCGCCCCCAGATAAGGGGGAGGGTTCTTTCGCGTCTTATGCGAGCGGCGCGCGCGGATTGTTTTAGCGCGAAGCTACGAAAGAGACCATATCGACAAGCCGGTTGGCGTAGCCCCATTCGTTGTCGTACCACGCCAAAACTTTGGCGAACTTATCGCCGATCACCTGCGTGGTGTCGGGGACAAATATCGCGCTCGCTGGGCAGGTGATAAAGTCGCTGGAGACGCATTTATCGTCGTCGATAATGATCAGATTCTTAAACGCGCCGTTTGCCGCCGCTCGCACCGCGTCGTTGAGCGAATCTTTCGTAACGCTCTTTGCCAGATTGACGCTCAGATCGACGACCGAAACGTCGGGCGTGGGGACGCGGATAGAAAAGCCGTTGAGCTTGCCTTTAAGCTCCGGCAACACCAAGCCTACGGCTTTGGCGGCGCCCGTGCTGGTCGGGATTATATTCAGCGCGGCGGCGCGAGCGCGGCGGCGATCGGAGGGGTGTTTCACATCGAGGATATTCTGATCGTTGGTGTAGCTATGCACCGTCGTCATCAAACCGCTTTCGATGCCAAACGCCTCGTGGATCACTTTGGCAAGCGGCGCCAGACAATTGGTCGTGCAGCTTGCGTTGGAGATGATGTTTTCGCCCTTGTATTGCGTGTGATTAACGCCGATCACATAGGTTGGCGTGTCGTCTTTGGCGGGCGCGCTCAGCACCACCTTTTTGATATTGCCCCGCAGGTGCGCCGAGGCTTTCTCCTTTGTCAGAAACTTACCCGTGCTTTCGATCAGCACCGTCGCTTCGCCGAAATCGGTTTCGTTCGGATCGCGCGTGGAGTTGATCTTGACCGTGTTTTTGCCGATCTTGATGGTTTTGTCGTCGATTAGCTTCACGCCGTCAAAACGCCCGTGAACGCTGTCGTACTTGAGCAGATACTCGATCATATCCGGCGCGCCCGTCGCGTTGATCGCGACAAGCTCCAGATCGTCCCTCCCCGCGATAATTTTCGCCGAGAGCGTCCCAATGCGCCCAAATCCGTTGATTGCTACCTTTACAGCCATAATATGTCCTTTCATTTCGTTTTATGTATCTTACGCTTAGCTACCTTTATATTTGATTTCGCAGGCGCTAATATGCGGCGATGGAACAACTGATAAAGCGCCTTGATCTTGACGAGCATTTTGCCGCCCTCTCCGCGTTTTTCGCCCGCGCCAAACCGTTTGCCGTCGACGGCGACGAGCGGCAGAACGCGCTCTTTCTGCGCGAGATGGAAACGCTGGAGCTTCCCGCTTTGCCCCGCGTTCAGAACCTCGATAGCGCGATCGCGAGGCTCTACAAACGCGGCGCGATCAGACTCGACGAGCTGTACGATTTCGTCCGTATCGCCCGATTTTTCGAGGGGCTGAAACTTAGAGATTATCAAGGCAAGATCGGCGAGTGGATCGGCGCGATCGAGATCGCAAAGCCGCTAAAAAACCTCACGGCGGCGTTTGACTACGACGGCGAAGTTACCGCGAGCGCGGAGCTTGCGCGGCTAAAAGGCGCGATCGAGGAGCAAAAGAAGCGCTGTTCGCGCCTGATTGCGACGCTTTCAAGCGATCCGAAGCTCTCGCCCTATCTGGTCGATCGCCAGACTCATATCGCAAACGGCGAGGAGTCGCTGCTGCTTCGCGGCGGGTTTAACCGCGTCTTGGCGGGGCGCGTGGTAGATCGCACGCAAGCGGGATTTTTCTATGTCGCGCCGCGCGCGCTAAGCGACGCCAAACGGGCGATCGAGGATTTGGAGAACGAAAAGCTGGAGGCGATCGCCGCGCTCGAGCGCGAATACTCCGCGCCACTGTTCGAGCAGACAAAACACCTGCGCTTTATCAACGCTTCGTTCGACCGCTTTGATAGTTTGGCGGCGCGAATCGCTTTCGCCAAGTCGCAAAACCTCGCCATCGCGCAGCCAAGCGCGACGCGCAATATCTCGCTTTCTAATTTCTGTCATCCAGCGCTCAAAAATCCAAAGCCGATCTCGGCGGATTTTTCCAAGCCCATTATCATCGTTACGGGCGTGAACGCGGGCGGCAAAACGATGCTGCTCAAATCGGCGTTAAGCGCCGTTTTGATGGCGAAATATCTTGTGCCGATGAAAATTGACGCGCACAAAAGCGTGCTGGGGCGCTTTAAGGGGATCGAGGCGATTTTGAGCGATCCGCAAAACGCCAAAAACGACATATCCACCTTCGCGGGGCGAATGGCGCAGTTTGCCGCGCTCTTTGGCGGCGAGAATCTGCTGATCGGCGCCGACGAGATAGAGCTTGGCACGGACGGCGACGAAGCGGCGAGCCTGTTTAAGGTTATGCTGGAGCGATTAAGCGATCGCGGCTCGTGCGTGATCGCCACGACGCACCACAAACGGCTCGCGGCGTTAATGGCTAAAGACGATCGCGTGGAGCTGATCGCCGCGCTCTACGACGAGAAGGCGCAAAAACCCTCCTTCAATTTTATGCGCGGGACGATCGGGCGCAGTTACGCCTTTGAGACGGCGCTGCGTTACGGCGTGCCGCATACGATCGTGGGCGCGGCGAAAACGGAATACGGCGAGGATAGGGAGCGGCTAAACGATCTCATCGAGCGCTCAAGCGATCTGGAGCGGGAGATGCGGCTTAAGATCGCCAAACTAGACGAGGAGGAAGCCGAGCTTGCGCGCCGGAAAAACGCGCTGATCGCCGAACGGGAGGCGCAAAAAGCGGAGTATGAAAAGCTCCGCGGCGAGCTTGAGCGCGAATACGCCGCCGCTATCGACGCGGCGAAACAGGCGGCAAGAGCCGAAAACGAAGCCGATCGCCATCGCGCGCTCAACGCGGCAAACGCGCTGAAAACCGCGATCGCCAAACCCGCGATCGAGATCGAAACGGAGAGATTCAAAGAGGGCGACAGCGTCAGATATCTAGGCGCGATCGGCGTAATCGCGTCGATCAAAGCCGGACGCGCCCTCGTGGAAAGCGACGGCGGGCGCATATACGCCGCTTTGAGCGATCTAAAACGCGCGCCGATCGTTCCCGCGCCCAAGCCAAAGATCGCGATTGAAAGACCGCAAACGGCGAGCTTCAGGCTCGATCTCCACGGATTAAGAGCCGCCGAGGCGCTGGAAAAGCTCGATAAGTTCCTCTCCGACGCGCTGCTGGCGGGCTTTGACGAGGCGATCGTCATTCACGGCGTAGGCAGCGGCAAGCTAGCTTACGCGGTGCGCGAGGCGCTGAAAATCCACCCGCGGGTAAAAGCGTTCGCCGACGCGCCGCCGAATATGGGCGGCATAGGCGCGACAATCGTCAAGTTTTAGCGGGCGGTAGCGCGGAACCGTCAAGCTAGATTATGTTAATTTGCTATACTCACGCGCAAAATCCACCACCAAAGGGCATTTCCGATGAAAAAGTTTATCGTCGCCGCGATCGTCGTGATCGCGATTGCCGCGATTGCCGCTCCAGTCTCGATGAAGTTTGCCGCCAAGCCTCAACTTGAGACGAAGGTAGCCAAAATCAACGCCTCCATATCCAAGCTGTACGAGAAGTACGGCGAGGCGCTGCCGCCTAACCTAAACGCCGATCTGCGCCTCGATAGCTACGAAGAGGGGCTTTTTGGCGCCAAAGCCGCCACTGTTTTAAGCCTCGACGGACACGACGCGCTGGTTGTGGAATCGGACATTTCGTTCGGCTTGTATCCCACGAGCAGCTTTCCGTTTATAGCCACGATCAAAACCAGCGATCGCATTCGCTTAAGCGACGAACTGCTCGATCAGGCGCCCAGAAATCTCCCCGAAGCGTTCAAAGACGGCGTTTTGCTCGAGGGCGGGCTTAAGATTTTGCCCGGCGTCTTTCTAACTGGTCAATACGCCACAAGAGCTATAGATATAGATAAGTTGATAATTGTCGATCCTATAACCATTCAAATCGTCTCGGACGAAAGCGAACACGAGGATTTGCTTGACGGAGTTAAAATATCGGTATCGTTACCATCTATCAAGGGGGGCAAGCCCAGCGAGCGCGTCTTCGTTAAAGATATTAAACTCAATTTCGACGGCGAAGCGCTTAACCCAATCGGGAAAAACGCCGCTTCCGAACTTAGGATCGGCTCAATCCGCACCGCGACCGAAGATATAGCTATCGACAAACTTAAGATAAAAAGCGCCTCCAAAACAAAAGGCGCTTTTACCGACAGCTTCGTGGATATTTCAGCCGACAAGCTAACGGTCAAAGGAATATACAACAGCAAGAAAATAACGCTGGACAAGTCCTATCTTAGTTACGCCGTAACCGGCGCCGACACGGCGACGCTCAAGGGGCTAAACGATCGTTATACGGATCTGTATATGAACCTCGCGGGGCTGGGCAAAGGTCCCAGTTGGGGACAAAAAAACGAGAAGGAAATGAGCAAGGTCTTTACAGACCTATTCGCCCTGTTTGACAAAGGCGCGGTTATCGCCGTTAAGTTTGGTCTGTCCGTCGACGGCGCGCCCGTTAAGTTTACCGCGGACATCAAAACCGATCCGGCGGCGGAGGCTCCGAAGTTTGACCTCTCCTCTAGCAGAGCGCAGTTGCAGGCTCAAATTAAAAAGATACCCGCCAAACTGATCATCGGCGCCAATTTCTCCGCGCATCAGAAGGCGCTGGAGGCGCTGGGGGGTTCCAAGGAGATGTTGGAAGCGGCGTCTAAGTCTGGCGTCGTCAAACAAGACGGCGATCTGTGGAAAACCGACGCGAGCTTCAAAAGCAATCAATGGACGGTCAACGGAGAGGAGCTTGGGTTTAAAGGGCTGTTTCCATCGTATGGCGGCGGTTACGGCGACGACTACGACGACGATTACGAAAACTATGGCGACGACTATGACGATTACGAAGGCGACGACTACGACGACGAGGATTACGACGATTAGCAAATTCGCTTATCGCCGCCTTTAGACTACATACGGGCTGAGCGCTCAGCCCGTATGGTTTAGCCAAATCTCCAACGCATAGCGCCACTCCGCTTCCGCTAATAGCGATCTCGTTTTGGGCTAATTTGCTATACTCCCGCGCAAAATCCATTAACAAAGGACATTTCCGATGAAAAAGTTTATCGTAGCCGCGATCGTCGCGATCGCGGTTATCGCGATTGCCGCCCCGATTTCAATGGGGTTTGCCGTCGATCGCGCGCTTAATACGGACAAGATTAACGCCAAATTAGCCGAGCTTAGCGGTCTTTGCGCCGGCGACGATCTGCCGTTCGAGATTCGCGTCGATAGCTACGAGCGAGGTCTGTTTGGCGCCAAAAGCGTGCTGGCGTTTGGAGGCGCGGCGTTTGACGGGCGCGACTTGCTGACAATTGAATCGGATATGTCGTTTGGCTGGTTTCCATCGAGCGGTTTCCCGTTTGTGTCGCTGGTCAAGAGCCACGATCGCGTTCGATTGAGCGGCGATCTGTTGGACGAAGCCCGAAAAGAACTGCCGGAATCTTTCCAAGACGGCGTTTTGATCGAAGGCGATAGCGTATTTACGCCATATGCCTCGTTTAGCGGCGCTTACGCTTCCAGAGAGCTTAATTATCAGGAGCGCGGCGGATCGATAAGCGCGAAGCCCCTTACGATACAAGTTAGCGGCGACGGCAAACACAATCTGCATTTTGCGCTAAATCAGCCGCGTATAGAAACGATCTCCAACGACGATTACGGCAAGCCCGCTTCGTTCCTTTTGGAGGATCTTAGCGCCAGAGCCGACGGCGATCTTGGCGGCGTGGGAAACGCGAGCGCGGAGCTGGTTATCAAGAAAATAGCGTTTTCAAACAGGCGTCAAACGGAGAAAGTTGATATTGACAACATAAGCGTCAGAACCGCCCAAACGCCCAAAGGCGGCGTGGTCGATAGCGTCGCGATCTTTGCCGCCGACTCGATCGGCGTCGTTAGCTCGGGGAAAACGGTAAACGCCGACAAACCGAGCTATACTTTTGCTATGACGGGCATAGACGCCAAAGGCGCCTTAGATTTGCAGCGGCGGATGCGGGACATTCAATGCAGACAAGCCGAAAACCCGCAGGCGGCTATGGAAGTTTTTGGATTGATAGACGATATATTCGCGCTGTTTGACAAAGGCGTGGAAGTTTCGGCTAAATTTGAAGCGGCGATCAACGACGCGCCGGTTAATTTTAACGCCTCTTTGCAGACCGATCCGAAAGTAACGCTTCCAAAGTTTAGTATGTCGCCGGACTACGCCGAGAAATTGGCGTCGAAACTGATCATCAACGCCGATTTCTCCGCGCATCAGGGGATATTGGAGCTGTTCGAGATTCCAGAGTTAGTCCTGCAAATGGGGACGGAGTCGGGCTTTGTCAAACAAGATGGCGATCTATGGAAAACCGACGCGCATTTCAAAGACAATCAATGGATAATCAACGGCAAAGAACTTCCGTTTGAGGGGCTGTATCCGTCAAACGGCGGCTACAGCGGCTACGACGACGATTATGACGATTACGACGACGACTACTACGAAAGCGATGGCGGAGATTACTAAAACGCGCTTATCGTAGTTGCCATACGGGCGGAGCGCTTAACCTTACGCAACCCGCCCGCGCCCGAACGCTTGTGAAAAGCGGCAAGGATTTCACGATCACCGTTTTTTGACAACGAAGGCAATAGATACGAGGCGCAAGTTTCAGCGCATAGCGCCGACGATCCAGACAACGAAAGACGGCTTAGCGCAAACAAATATCCAAACGGCTTAAGTTTGCGCTCTTGGGACGATCCAGTTATTTCGCGTGCTTCCGACGATAGCGATCTAGATAGAGGCTCTACGGCGCTTGCGCTAGTACTTGAACCAGACGCGCGCGGCGAGTACGCAACCGAAGCCGACGGGCGATTTACGCTTATAACGGGACCGGCTACCGGCTCTATTACGAACAAATCGCTGGAACTGAATGTAAATCG
>JAITEA010000124.1 GCA_031282285.1 Helicobacteraceae bacterium | reverse complement strand
CTAATTACGCCCGCGCTTTTTTGGCGATCGTAACGCGCAAGCCGGAGGCGGCGGGACGGACGATCACGCGCTCGCCGGCGGCAAACTCCGCCCCGTTTGGCGCGTCGTACTGCCAGAGCGTGCCGCGGAACTCGACCAGCGTTTCGCTTTTGATCGTCCCTTCGCCCTCTTCTAGCAAAAACTCGTCTTTAGGCTCGTTTTTGCGTCTGCGAACCAGCCGCTTGCGAAAGACGACCATCAGCGCCAAGCCAATGGCTAAGCCGATAGCGATCTGCCACGCCGCCTCGTCAAAGCCAAGCGCCCAGCCCGCCGCGCCGCTTATCATTAGCCCGATACCGTACCAGAGCAGGAAAAAGCCGCCCGTGGCAAGCTCCAGCGCGATCAGTATCGCGCCCGCGATCAACACCCACGCGCCGACAGCCATTGCCAGCCCTAAGCTTTGCCGACCGCTTTTTTCAGCGTGTCGCCCAGCACCGTCAGAGAGCCTATCAGATCGACCGCCTCGTAAGGCACTATGACCTTGTCTTTGCTCGGATTTTTGGCAAGCTCGTTAAACGCCGCGATACGATCTTTCGCCAGCAGGTATTCCGCCGATTGCGTATTGTTGTTGATCGCCGCGGCGATAACCTCGATCGCCTCCTGTTGCGCTTTGGCGATCGCCTTGACCTGAAAGGCTTGCGCGTCCGCCATTCTCTCGATCGCCTCAGCCTTCAGAAACTGCTCGGCTCTGTAGGCTTCGGACGAACGGATCACCGCCTCTTTGTCCGCCAGCGCCTTAAGCTCGATCGCCCGCTTTTCGCGCTCGGCTTTCATCTGCATACTCATCGCCTCTTGAATCTCGATCGGCACGGCGATATCGCTAATCTCGATGCGCGTAACCTTCGTCCCCCAGTTGGCGCCCGCCTCGTCCAAGATCACCAGAATGCGCGAGTTGATATGCTCGCGGTTGGAGAGAATCTCGTCCAGCGTCATCGCGCCAATCTCGCTTCTAAGCGTCGTCAGCGCGAGGTTGGAGACGGCAAGCTGATAGTTGGTTACATTGTAGGTGGTCTTGTACGGCTCGGTTACGGCGATAAAGACAATCCCGTCGATATGGATCGTTACATTATCGCGCGTGATCACCGGCTGGCGCGGAATGTTGATGATGTGCTCTTTGGTGCTCAAAACCGCCGCGACCCGCTCGATAAACGGCACGATCAGGTGAAAGCCGGCTTTTAGCTCGCGGTCAAACTTGCCAAGCCGCTCCACCATTCGCACTTCGGCTTGCGAAACGATCACAATCCCCTTGAGAATGGTCAGCACGATCACAAACGCCAAGGCGATCAGAAAAATGCTCCAAGGCTCCATATCCATAGTTATCCTTTTGCGTAAATTAGGCGAAAGCATACGAAAAATCAGATTAAGCGCGGGCGTTTTGACGGGCAGAAAGGCGGCGAATCGATATATTTGCGCGGTTTTTTGCCTCTGCCTAAAAAATGCGCGGCGATTTCGGTCGTTTTAGGCTATGCTCGCGCCACAAATCAAAAAGGGGCGACAATGGCAAAGATAGGCGTGTTTTACGGCAGCACATCGGGGCATACGGCAAAGGCGGCGCAGACGATAAGCGAACTGCTTGGCGCAAATCACGAGGTAACGATCGTCAATATGGAGGATATTTCGTCCATCGACGATCTGCTCGAATACGACAATCTCGCGCTGGGCAGCTCCACTTGGGGACAGGGCGATCTGCAAAACGACTGGCGCGATCCTTACGCCGAGATGGACGAGGCGGATTTCAGCGGCAAAACGGTCGCGCTTTTCGGCGCGGGCGACAGCGACAAACACGGCGAGCATTTCGCAAGCGCGCTTGGCGTTTTGTATGATAAGATCGTTCAACGGGGCGCGAAGGTGGTAGGCGAAGTAAACGCCGAAGATTACCGCTTCAAATCCTCGCTTGCGTTAAGAGGCGGCAAGTTCGTCGGACTCGCCATCGACGAGATCAACGAACCGGACAAAACAAAAACGCGCATCGAGGCGTGGGTAAAGGCGATCGACGGCGCGTTCGCATAACGAAAAAGGACGGGCAATGCAAAACTTTATTTATCATAATCCTACAAAGCTGATTTTTGGAAAAGGCGAGATCGCCAAACTTGGCGAATATATCGACAAACGCGTTAAAGTTATGCTGCTGTTTGGCGGCGGAAGCGTTAAGCAAAACGGCGTTTACGATCAGGTAAAAAAGGCGCTAAAAGATCACAATACGATCGAGTTCTGGGGCATAGAGCCAAACCCCAAAATCGAGACGCTCCGTAAAGCGATCTCGCAGGCAAAAGCCGAAAAGATCGATCTGTTTTTAGCCGTCGGCGGCGGATCGGTTCTGGACGGGACAAAACTTGTGGCGGCGGGCGTAAAATACGACGGCGATCCGTGGGAGATCGCGCTAAAAGGCTACGCCGATCGCTCCGCTGATTACGCCAGCGTTATGACGCTAAGCGCCACCGGTTCGGAGATGAACGCGGGCGCGGTAATATCGCGCGGCGAAACCAACGAGAAATTCGCGTTCTTTTCGTCGAAATATCCGCTTTTTTCCATTCTCGATCCGCAAACTACCTATTCCATTCCGATCGATCAGCTCGCGAACGGATTAAGCGATATTTTTGTTCATGTATTGGAGCAATATATGACGGCTACGGGTCAATCGCGCGTTATGGATCGCTGGGCTGAAGGCATAATGCAGACGATCGCGGAGATTGCGCCAACAGTATTGGACAATCCCAACGATTACGAGACAAGAAGCGACTATATGATCTGCGCGGCGCTCGCGCTCAACGGTATGATCGCTATGGGCGTTACGCAGGATTGGTCGACGCATATGATCGGGCACGAACTAACCGCGCTAACAGGCATAGCGCACGGCGCGACGCTGGCGGTTATATATCCGGCGACGCTAAGCGTTCTTAAGGATCGCAAAAAGGATAAGATTTTACAATACGCCGATCGCGTATGGCGCATAAGCGGCGGAAACGAAAACATGATAGTACAAAAGGCTATATCGGCTACTGAATCGTTTTTTAGATCGCTTGGGCTGAAAACAAGACTATTTGAGTACGGCGTAGGCGAAGAGATTATCGGCGAGATTGTCGAACGCTTCGCGAAACGCAAAACCATTTTGGGCGAAAACGGCGATATAGACGCGGCGGTAGTCAAAAAGATACTGCTAGAGTGTAAATAGTTGTAGCGGGAAAATATGAAAAAGGCGTTTTTGGCGATCTGCTTAATAGCTTCTCTGGCGCAAGCCGATACGCCAAACGAGCGCGGGATAGCCGCGCTAAATCGCGGCGAGTGCGAGGAGGCGCTAAAGCTGTTTGATCGCGCGTTAAAGCTCGATCCCAAAAACGCCGAAGCGCAGAAAAATCGCGGCAATGTATTTTACTGTCAAGGCGATTACAAAAACGCGATAATAAACTACAATAAGGCGATCGCGATAGACAAAAACTATGTCGTCCCATATGTCAATATAGGCAACTCATACCTAGGAATGGGCGATACAGATACCGCTCTAAAGTATTATAACGAGGCGATAAAGATTGATCCAAGCTACGCTACGGCATACCGTAAGAGAGCGATAGCTTATGAGGGAATTAACGACTACAACAGATCGATAGCCGATTATACTCAAGCAATTGCGCTGGAACCAAATAACCCCTATTTATATTATTATAGAGGCTACCTCTATTACGATATAGACGAATACGAGAAGGCGATCGCGGACTATACCCGCGCTATAGCCATAGCGCCTAATTATGTCGCGGCGTACAACAACAGAGGAGATTCTTATCGTATCTTGAAGGAGTATGATAAAGCGATTGAGGATTTTAGTAAAGCGCTTAAAATCTCGCCGGAATCCACAATACCGCTATGGAATAGAGGACGGACATATATTAAGCTCGATAAAAAAGAAAAGGCGTTAAAGGATTTCGCAAACGCGTTAGCGCTCGATCCTAACTTTAAACGCGTGTATGTTTCGCGCTCGGGGCTTTATATGCAACTTGGCGAATACCAAAACGCGATCGCCGACTATACGCGCCTAATCGAACTCGACGGCAATAAAACCGATGCTAGCAGATATATCGATCGCGGCTTCGCGTACGCTAACCTGAAAAAGCATAAAGAGGCGATTGAAGACTACAAAAAAGCGTTAGCGCTCGACGAAAACGCAACCGCTTGGCTTTATTATAGCATTGGCGCTTCATATAGCAAATTGAACGACTATAAAACGGCTATCGGCTTTTACGATCGCTCGCTTGAGAAAAACGCCTCGTACACTAACGCTTATTTTGATCGCGGTTTTGCCTATTGGACATTTGACGATTTTCCAAACGCGATCGCCGATTTTAGCAAAGTCATAGAGCTTAATTCAAGCAGTATTACCGCGTATGTAAATCGCGGCGGCGTTTATTTTCAATCGGGCGATCTCAAAAGAGCGTCGCTTGACGCTAAAAGAGCGTGCGATCTTGGCGATTGCAGAGCGCTTGAACATTTGAAAAATCGCGGCGCTTTTACCGAATAGTTTTCGTTTGTCGCGCTTCCACAAGCGTTCGCCTTTTATTTGAGCCGTTTTGCCTCCATAATAGGCGCAAGCCGCTCGATCAGCTCCGGCAGCATTCGTTCGATGATTTTCTCTTCGGAGGATTTGAGAATATTCTCAAGCGCTTCAAGATTGTCCAA
>JAITEA010000086.1 GCA_031282285.1 Helicobacteraceae bacterium | reverse complement strand
GGCGGCGCGTAGCCTATGCGCGTCGCGACGACTTCGCCGTTTGACGAGAGTATAAACGACGCCGGCACGGCGCTGGCGCGAAGCCGCGATTTTGCCGTCTGTTCGGGGTTGTCTTCGGTGTCGAGCATCAGAGGGATAAACTCGTTTTCGATCTTGTCGTTGATCGCCTTGTTGGGCAGCGTTTCGCCGATTAGCTGTCTGCAAAAGGGGCAGCTTTGGCGCATTACGATCGCCAAAACCGGTTTATTTTGCTCTTTGGCAAGCTCTAGCGCTTCGCCGTAATTATCAAGCCAATCCGCGCAGAAGCCGAGAGCCGCGCACAATATGAAAAGCGCCGCTTTTCGCATACCATATTTCCTTCTTGAATAATCGGTGTGGTAGTATAGCGCCAAACTAAATCAAAGGTTTTTGTGAAGCTAAAAAACCTCGATACGATTGAGAAAAAAGCCAGCAGCGCTTCGCGCCTTGACTTCACCCGTCTGGGGGGCGCGTTACTATTTATGCTCGCCGCGTTTATCTACGCCGCGACGCGCGATCACGCCTTTTCCCAAAGCGTCCCGCACGCGCCCGCGTTGCTTGTGATGGCGGCGCTGTTTGGCGCGTATATGGCGATGAATATAGGCGCCAACGACGTAGCCAACAACATGGGACCCGTCGTCGGCTCCAAAGCGCTCACGATGGGCGGCGCCATCGCCATCGCCGCCATTTTCGAGGCGCTGGGCGCGGTGATCGCGGGCGGCGAAGTGGTAACCACCATCAAAAGCGGCATTATCGATCCAAACGCGATCGGCGACGCGGCGGTTTTCGTCCGCGTTATGGCGTGCGCGCTGCTGGCGGGCGCGGTATGGCTCAATCTCGCCACCGCGATCGGCGCGCCCGTCTCCACCACGCACTCGATCGTGGGCGCGGTGCTGGGCGCCGGAATCGTGGGCGGCGGTATCGACGCGGTGCGCTGGGAGACTATGGGCGCCATCGTTTCAAGCTGGGTCGTCTCGCCGTTGATGGGCGGCGCGATCGCGGCGGCGATGCTATATCTGATCAAGCGCACCGTTACCTATCGGAGCGAGATGACCAAAGCCGCGGCGCAAATCGTGCCGCCGCTCAACGCGGTTATGGCGTGGGCGTTTGGAACCTATATGTTGATCAAAGGTTTTGGCTCTTTGATCAAAATGGATTTCGCTACCGCCGCGTTGTACGCGGGGATTTTCGCGATCTTGATCTATCTGATTTCGCGCCGCCACGCCAACAAAACGGCGCAGAGGACGGAAAACTCCAAAGAGGCGGTCAATCGGCTTTTTGGCTTGCCGCTTATCTTCGCCGCCGCGCTGCTCAGCTTCGCGCACGGGGCAAACGACGTGGCGAACGCCATAGGACCGCTGGCGGCTATCGAGGAGACGTTAAGAAGCGCGATCGTGGCTTCAGAAGCGACGATTCCGATGTGGATTATGCTGATCGGCGCGCTGGGGCTTGCCGTGGGGCTGGCGCTGTACGGACCAAAACTTATCAAAACCGTCGGCGGGGAGATAACCGATCTGGACAAAATGCGCGCGTACTGTATCGCGCTTTCGGCGGCGCTGACCGTGATTTTAGCCTCGCAGCTTGGGCTTCCCGTTTCGACCACCCACGTGGCGATCGGCGCGGTGTTTGGCGTGGGTTTTCTGCGCGAGTATCTTAAAAGCTCGCATCAGAAGATGCTGGAGCTGATTATCCAAGCGCACGAGGGCGAGGCGCGAAGCCGCGTGGAAGCCTATATCGCCCGTTTCAAAGCCGCGCCGTTGGAGAAAAAGGAGATTATGCTTAGGGCGATCAAGAAAAAGGCGGCGCAAAAAGAGGCAAATCAGCCGCATTTTTCCAAAAAAGAGCGCAAAGTTCTGAAAAAAGAGTATAAGAAAGAGCTTGTCAAGCGATCGGCGCTAAAGAAGATCGTTGCGGCGTGGATTATCACCGTTCCCGCCGCCGCGCTGCTCTCGGCGGCGCTGTTTACGCTTGCGCAATTGGCGTTTTAACCGGTATAATTGGTCTAGCGCGTATAATTTGGACTAGCGCGAAATAAAGGAGCAAATATGGAAAAAACCGCGTTGAAAGTAAACGGAATGCAGTGCCGTCATTGCGCCGAAACGGTAACCAACGCTCTGACGCCGCTGGCGAGCGAAATAGTCGTTGATCTTGATGACGGCAAGGTATCATTTGCCTACGATCCGCAAAAAACCGATCTGGAAACGATCAAATCGACGATCAACGATATAGGCTTCGAGACGGCGGACTAATCGCCGATCGCCCGCCTCGCCGCTTGACGGCTTGTCGGTTTCAATAGGCGACGATAAACGCTGGCGTAAGAGGGCTGGTTGGTTTCGATTTAATGGAGCTTGTGCGCGGCGGCGGGCGGGGGAAAGGCGCAATGAGCGGGATGGTTAGAGGGAGAGCATACGATCCAGCGCGATCTTCGCCCATTCGCGCTCCTCTTCTTCCACATCGATCTCGTTCATAAAAGTTTCGTTTTCAATACTCCGCATTACGCCTAGCAGATCGCGCAAAGTCGTTTCGTTCATCGTGGGGCATTCGGGCTTGGTCGAGCTAAGCACAAAGGTATTCGTTTCGCGCAGACGATTAACAAGATTAAACTCCGTGCCGACGGCGATAGGCTGCGCGATCGGTTGCGATCGCGCCCATTTAATAATCTGGCTTGTAGAGCCGACAAAATCGGCGCGATCGACCACGCTTGGATCGCATTCGGGATGGACGGCGATCAGGATATTGGGATATTTCGCGCGGTAAAACTCGATATCCGAAACCGCGAAAAGCTGATGCACCGAGCAGAAGCCGTCGAAGGCGATCAGCGCTTTGGAGGCAAGATCGGCGTCTTTGCCTAGTACCGCCGCGCTAACGCCGAGCCGTTTTGCCAGATTCAGCCCCAGACAGCGATCGGGCGTAAAAAATATCTTTTTGCCGCTTTGAAGCGCGGCGCGGATAATGGTTTCGGCGTTCGCGCTGGTGCATACCATACCGCCCATTTTTGCCGTTCGCGCCTTGATCTCCGCTTGAGAGTTGATGTAGGTAACGGGCATAATATCGCCGCTAGCGATCCCAGCTTCGTTCATCAGCGCGATAGCGCGATCGAAACCGGCGCCGTCGATCATACGAGCCATCGAGCAACAGGCGATACGCGGCATCAGCACGCGCTTATGAGGCGCCAAGATTTTGACGCTCTGCGCCATAAAACCCACGCCGCAAAAGACCAAATACGGGTTTGGATCGGCGGCGGATTTTCTGGCAAGCTCCAAGCTGTCGCCCACGAAATCAGCCGCGCTTATCACCTCGTCGCGCTGATAGTAGTGCGCCGCCACCGTAATTTTCAGATCGGATTTGAGCCGTTCGATCTCCCGTAAAATATCCATAATAATCCCTCGCTATACTTCGCTTTCCGATTATACCAATCTTTGACGGAGAGCCGTTTTGGACATATTGTTTAACATCAACATACAGTTCTATCTTGCCGCCTATCTGATCGGCGCGATCCCATTTGGCGTCTTGCTGGCTAAGTTTTTCGGCGGCGTGGATATACGCCAAAGCGGCAGCGGCAGCGTAGGCGCCACCAATGTGCTGCGCGTAGTCAAACAGCGCGATCCAAAGCTGGCAAAAAGGCTGGCGGTCGCCACCTTCGCCTGCGACGCGCTCAAAGCGCCGCTCGTGATGATCGCCGCCAAAATCGTGGGGTTGGACGAAAATACGCTATGGACAATCGCCGTTCTAGCCGTGATCGGGCACTGTTTCAGCCCCTATCTGCTCTTCGAGGGCGGCAAAGGCGTAGCCACGGGCGTGGGCGCGGTGATGGTTATGCTGCCGATCGAGGCGGCGCTTGGGCTGGTCGCGTGGTTTATCGTGGGCAAACTGCTGAAAATATCGTCGATCGCCTCGCTCGCGGGTATGATGACCGCCGTCGCGTTGAGCTTTGTCATACATCCGCAAATGCCCGCGATCGGCACCCACGCGCCGATTGTGATCTGCGGCTTTATCATTCTGTACAAACACATTCCAAACATCGTTCGGCTGATAAAAAGAGAGGAGGCGCGGGTAGCGTGAGGATCGCCGTCGATCTGGCGGTAAGCGCCGTTGTCGGCGTGTTGCCGTTTGAGCGCGAGAAGCCGCAGCGGATTTTAGCGAGCGTTAAAATCGACTACGAGTACCGATCGCCACGGGATTTTGTCGATTACGCCGCCGTAGCCGATCTCATAAAAACGCGGCTGATCGAAGGTCGTTTCGGACTGCTCGAGGAGGCGATCGAGGCGCTCGCGCCTGAAATTATGAAATTAAATCCCTCGATAGCGAAAATTAAGCTCTCGCTTGAAAAACCCGATATCTCCGCCGGCTTCCGCGCCGTCGTCTCGTCGGCATATATCGTTTAGGGCGCGTTGCGCTATAATTCTCAGCCATTTTTAAGCAAAGGGCTGTTATATGCGTATTTTGATAGTAGAAGACGAAAGCACGCTGAATAAGACGCTCTCCGAAGGGTTGCGCGAGCTTGGTTTCCAAACCGACGAAGCCGAGAGTCTGAAAGACGCGCAATACTATATAGGCATTCGCAATTACGATCTGGTGCTGACCGACTGGATGCTGCCAGACGGCGACGGGCTTGAGGTGATTCCCGAAGTCAAGCGCAAGAGCCAGCGCACCGCCTGCGTGGTGATCAGCGCCAGAGACGACCGCGAAAGCGAGATCGAGGCGCTGAAAAAGGGCGCGGACGACTATATCTGCAAGCCGTTTGAGTTCGATGTGCTGGTCTCTCGCATCGAGGCGCGCTTGCGTTTTGGCGGCACAAATCTCATCGAGATCGGCGAGCTGATTATCGATCCCGACGAGGAGAAGATCATCTACAAAACCATCGAGATGGAGCTGAAAGGCAAACCGTTTGAAGTGCTTGCCCATCTGGCGCGCCACCGCGATCAGATCGTCTCCAAAGAGCAGCTTTTGGACGCGATCTGGGAGGAGCCGGAGCTGGTTACGCCCAATGTGATCGAGGTGGCGATCAACCAGATTCGCCAGAAGATCGACAAACCGCTTAAAATCGACACGATCGAGACGGTCAGACGACGCGGATATAGATTTTGTTATCCCAAAAAAGCCTAAGATTAGAGTTCGCGCTTAAACTCCTGCCGATCTTCGCGGGGCTTGTTTTTGGTTTTTCCTACCTTGTATATTCTATGATCGAGCGCGGCATTTACGGCGATATCGAGCGCGAGATGACGGAGCAGACGCGCTCGCTTATCGGGCAAAGCGAGGAGATTCAAGAGACGATCGCTTTTGGTCAAAGGCGCCAAGACGATCGCGTTTTTTATCGTCTCGAGTATGGCGGCGGCGAGGAGCGGGTGAAAATCGAGCGCGATATTACGCAGGAATCCAAACTGCTGGATAATATACGGCGCGTCGTTTTCGCCGCCAATGTCATCTCGTTGGCGCTTATTCCGTTTATCGCGGGGCTTTACTCCTATTTTCTGGCGCGCCCGATCAGAACGCTTACGGAGGAGCTTGCCAAGATGGACGAGCGATCGCTTTCGCCGATCGCGCAGGCGCAGAGCGTCCCCGTTGAATTGCGCCCGCTGACCGAAGCGCTCAACCAACTGCTTACGCGCATAAAGGGGCATATCGCCTACCAGCGCGAGCTGTTTGTCGGCATCGCGCACGAGCTGAAAACGCCGCTTGCCGTAATCCGCACGAAAAACGATGTTACATTACTTAGAACCAGAGCGCCGGAAAAATATCAGGAGACGCTGCGCGAAACCAACGCGACGATCGACGAGATGAGCAAGATGACGCAGACCGTGCTGAATATCGGTCGCGCCGAATACGCGCAGTTTGATCCGCCCGAAACTGTGGATATAAGCAGGTTTATCGCCGTCAAAGCCGAAGATTTCGCGCTCTTAGCCTCCAAGCAAAAACGCGAGCTGATCGTCAATATCGAGCCGAAATCGCTTGTGATCGAGACGCGCCCGACGCTGATAAGCCATATTATTCAAAATCTTTTCAGCAACGCGCTGAAGTTTTCGCCGGAGGGCGGGCGTATATTTTTCCAAAGCCGTTTCGAGGGCAAACGCCTGACGATCGAAACGATCGACGAAGGCGAGGGCGTCGCCGAGGGCTTTGATCTATTCGCGCCGTTTGCCGGCAAGGGCAAACACAAAGGCGCGGGGCTTGGATTGTACCTCGCCAAAAACGCGGCGATGGCGCTTGGCGCCGAGCTGACGATCCAAAACCGCAAGGATACGAAAGGCGCGATCGCCGTTTTGATTATCGAACCTATCAAACCAATCCTCATCAACTAACCTATACGACGCGCTTATAGCGGCGGCGATTTCTTTATATCGCTTTCTTTCTTGCCCCAAAACGAACAAGTCGTTTTGGGGACCCCAATGGCGGTAAAGAAAGCAAGTCGCTAAAGCCTTTAAGCTTTTGCGAAACAGAAAGAATTGATTGCTGGATAAAGAATGTGTAGCGTGAATCGAGGGCTGATCGGAACGCGATCGGGCGCGCGTAAACGAGCCGCAATCAACCTTCAAACGCGCTCCTCGTCGGTGCCCGCAATTCTTACCCGCCGAAACAATTCCTTACGCGAGCGTAGCTCCCGCTCCGCTTCCCCCCTGACAAGGGGGGTTAGGGGGGTTTCGTCATTCCCGCGTAGCGCCCGCTCCGTTAGGAGCGCAAGGCGTCCTTATGTGTCATTCCCGCGTAGGCGGGAATCCAAATACGCCGAAGGCGTAAATTAAACGCAATCGGCGCAACCGATCGCCTTCCAATCAAACCTTGCTTATCTTTTCTCTTTCCTTGCTTTCTTTGCCGCCATTGGGGCAAGAAAGAAAGTTCGCTTTGCTCGCTAACGGAGATACCCCTTCGTCGCGCTAGACGCTCAATACGCGATCTAAAAGGGCGGCTTTAAGCGCGCGGGGGAGAGAATGTGATCGTGCATTCTCAATTCCCCCCTGACAAGGGGGGGATAGAGGGGGGTTTGCAATCCTTCTTTTGGATTCCCGCCTTCCTTCGCAGTGTACGCCCGCAAGCGGGCTACTGCTCCGTCGCGGGAATGACGAGAGGCGCAATCGCAAGTTTAACGGTTTATGAAAGATTTGAAACCCCCCTAACCCCCCCCCTTGTCGGGGGGGGGAGGGGCGAAGCGATAGAAGTCAAAGCCTTCGCCCGAAGCTCCCGAAGGGAACGAGGAATCGTGGAAGAAGCGGCGCAGAGCTACGCTCGCATAGGAGAATAAAAGCTGGTAAGGGTTTGGGAGCGATAGCGGTTGGCAAGCGCCCTTGCTAATCAGTCGAGGGATCGATAGCGTTGCAAAGGTATTGCGATCAAGACTTTCAAATCTATCAAAAATTCAAAATTGAAGTTAAGAATTTACAATCGATAACGGTC
>JAITEA010000075.1 GCA_031282285.1 Helicobacteraceae bacterium | reverse complement strand
CGGGCAGACGCACGAATCGACCATAACCTCGCCCACCTGCATAGAGAGCGCGGGATCGAACTTCCACTCCGTCGGGCAGGGACTCATCGCGTTGATAAAAACCGGTCCGTTCGCCGCGTAAGCGCGCTGCGCTTTGGCTACCAAATCTTTCCAGAACTTATGCCCGGGCGCGATCTGCGCGACAAACTCGCATTTGTGCGCCGCCATAATCGCCACAAGGTCTTTTTTCTGCTTCTTTTCGCCGTAGCTGATTTTGCCCGCCGGCGAGGTGGTCGTGGAGGAGCCGATCGGCGTTGAGGAGCTTCGCTGCCCGCCCGTGTTCATATAGCCTTCGTTATCGACGCAGACATAGATAAATCTATGCCCTCGCTCCGCCGCGCCGCTTAACGACTGAAAGCCTATGTCGTAAGTGCCGCCGTCGCCGCCGAAAGCTAAGAACTTGATCTCTTTGTCGTTGTAACTTTTGCCCTGATTTTTGAGCGATTTATGCATCGCTTCCACGCCGCTGATCGCCGCCGCCGCGTTCTCAAATCCCACATGCACCCAGCTTACATTCCAACTGGTAAAGGGATAGATCGTAGAGCAGACCTCCAGACAGCCCGTGGCGTTTGAGACGCACAGCTCGTCGTCGGTGGCGTTGATAAACTCGCGCACGATCACGCCGTGCGAACAGCCCGGGCACAACCGGTGCCCGCCCTGAAAACGCTCGATCGAGGTCGAAAAATCCTTTAAGTTTTTAATCTGTTTCGCTTCGCCCATAGCGCCTCTCCTTAAGCGTAAAAGCTCAGAGGTTTGCCTCTGAGATTGACCGTTTGCATAATCGGTTTAACCCGTTTGCCCGCCTTCGTGCATTCTTGCGCCTCGTTGAAAATCGCCTCCAGATGCTCCGTCGTGGCGTCGCGCCCGCCAAGCCCGTAGATATAGTTGATTAGCGTCGCTTTTAAGCCGTTTTCCACGATGACCGCCGCCGTTTCGTTGTAGAGCGCGCCCGTCGTGCCAAGCGGCGCGGAGCGATCCAGAACGGCGACCGTTTTGGCGTTCTTGATTACGGCGGCAAGCTCCTTTTTGGGGAACGGACGCCACAATCGCACGCCCACCACGCCGACTTTGCGCCCCGCTTTTCGCAGGTTGTCCGCCGCGATCTGCGCCGTGCCAAAAACGCTGCCGATGGCTACGATCAGCTCGTCGGCGTCTTCGGCTTTGTAGCTTTCGACGACCTTGTAGGCGCGCCCCGAAAGTTTGGCGAACGCGGCAAAGTTCTCCTCGATCACCTTCTGGCTCTCCACGATCGCGTGGTTGTGGCGCATCTTGTGCTCGTAGTGCCACTCGCCCTCCGTCTGCGCGCCGTAGGTAACGGGATGTTCGGAGTCGAGCATTGGATTGTGCGGCTTGTAATCGCCGATAAAGTTATAGGCGCTCTCGTCGTCCATACTCAAAACCAGCTCCGTCGTGTGGCTGGTAACAAAGCCGTCCTGATTGACCGCTACGGGCAGGCGCACGCGCATATCCTCCGCCGTCTTGAAGGCGACGAAGTTCAGATCGTAAGCCTCCTGCGGATCGAACGCGCAGAGGTTGATCCAGCCCGCGTCGCGCCCCAGATACATATCGGAGTGATCGCCGTGAATGTTCAGCGGCGCGGCTAGGGCGCGATTGACCACATTCATCACGATCGGCAGGCGCATTCCGCTTGCCTGATACAAGACCTCGATCATCAGCGCGTAGCCCTGCGAACTTGTCGCCGTCGCCACGCGCCCGCCGGCGGCAGCCGCGCCGACGCACGCGCTCATAGCCGAGTGTTCGCTCTCGACCATCACAAACTCGCCTTTAACCTCGCCGTCGGCGACAAACTGCGAATAGCGCTGAACGATCGGCGTGGAAGGGGTGATCGGATACGCCGCGACAACGTCGATCCGCGCCTGACGCATCGCCTGCGCGGCGGCGGTGTTGCCGTCCCAAACGACTTTTTGCTGTGTTGGCATTATTGCTCCTTTTTCTTCTCTTCTTTGACAGGCCACGCCGCGATAGCCTCGTCGGGTTTAACCTGATTTGGAAACATAATCAGCGATTTAGGATTGGTGGGGCATACGTCAGAGCAAAGCCCGCAGCCTTTGCAGTGATCGTAGTCGATATGCCCGAACTTCTTGTCCGCGGACACGATCGAGGTGTCGGGGCAGCTAAGCCAGCAAAACTGGCAGTGAATACAGCCCGCGGGGTTAAAGATCGGCTTTAATACGCGCCAGTCGGAGACGCTGTGCTTGATAGAGTTGTTATCGTGAAAGATATTTTTTTCGCGATCGCCCTCGAAAGAGAACAGCGTCGCGCCCGCTTCAAATTCGCTCCAGCCTAATAGCTCGCGTTCGTCAACCATTAACGCCTCCTTAATTAACTTCGTCGTAGGCGCGTTTGATCGCCTGCATATTGCCGTCGATAACTTTTTGCGGAAACTTTTTCAGGATTCTGCTCATCGAGGCGGAAAAACTCTCTATATCAAACGCGCCCGAAATCTTCACAAACGCGCCGAGCATCGGCGTGTTGGGGATCGCCCGACCGATTGTCTCCTGCGAGATTTTGATGCAATCGACCACGCTCACGTGCTTGCCCGCCAGATCGGGCACCTCTTTGATCAGCTCGTTTTTAGACAGGTGAGTCGTAATGATAAACCTTGTGTTTGGTTTGGCGTCGTAGGTTACATTGGTATAGACCAGCGACGGATCGATTACCAGCACATAATCTGGCAGCATCGATTTGCTGTGATCGATAATCCTCTCGTCGCTGATGCGATTGAACGCGTGCATCGGCGCGCCGCGCTTTTCTGCGCCGTAAACCGAAAACGCCTGCACGAATTTGCCGTCTTCCGCCATTACCTCGCAAAGCGCCTTCGCGCCGGTAACGGCTCCCTGTCCGGCTCTGCTATGCCATCTAATTTCCAGCATTCTCCGTCCTTTCGTGGTTTATATCGTTGTATGCAAGTAGATTTTAGAGAAGCCTTTCTTAATTCTGCCTTTAATATACGCAATTGTTTAAATTTTAGGCGCTAAATTTCGTTTTTGGAACGCCCGCCCGCGAAAAAGCGCCAAAATACCTGATTATTTCGCTCAACTTACTATATTTATCAACCGATCGTTTAATCTGGAAACGATAGTTGATATTTGGAAAATAAGGCGCCGTATTTTCGCTCGATTTCGGCGCGGGCGGCGCGCCACTCGTTTCGCGTAATGCCGAGCAGATAAACGCCCAATCGTTTGCCCTCTTTAATGATATTTTCGCGGATAAAGCCCTCGTTTTGAAACAGGAATTTACTATGCAGTTTTAATGTCGCCGTATTGCCCTCTATAACTTCGCAGTTAAGTTTGTCAAGCCCCAGATCGTCAAAGCAGTAGTTAATGATATTAAACTCAATAACCGCGCCAAGTCCCAAACCCTGAAAATCCTCGTCCAAATAAAACGCCCAGCTTGCCTTTTTGTGTTTTGCGTCTATATTATTTACGCTCGCAAAACCGATCGGCTCGCAAAAGGCGCGATCGCCGTCCTCAACCAGCGCGAAGGTTCTTTGGCGATCGCCTGTTTTCAGCCGTTCGATCCATTTTATATGCTCATCTTTGCCGATGATATGATCGGAGAACATCCATTTTCGCACGCTCTCTTTATTGCGAATATTTAGCAGCCGCATTTGCGCTTCGTAGCTTAGATCGCTTACAAAAACAAAGCCGTATTTTTTAATCAACCGCGAAACCCGCTACGAATAGATTTCAATCGCTTATCGCAGCGCGGATTTGATCGTCGCGCCGATCTCGGCGGGCGATCGGACGACAATCGCTCCGGCTTCGCTTAGCGCTTCCATTTTTTCCTGCGCCGTTCCCGCGCCGCCGCTTACGATCGCGCCCGCGTGTCCCATTCGTTTGCCTTTGGGCGCGGTCTGCCCCGCTATAAAGGCGATCACGGGCTTTTTCACATTCGCGGCGATAAAACGCGCCGCCTGAATCTCCAGATCGCCGCCGATTTCGCCAATCAGCGCGATCGCCTTCGTCTCCTCGTCGGCTTCAAAAAGGCGCAGCAGATCGATATAGCCAAGCCCTATAATCGGATCGCCGCCAATCCCGACCGCCGTCGAAACGCCCAAACCGGCGCTTGCGATTTGGTTTGCCGCCTCGTAGGTAAGCGTTCCCGATTTGGAGATCAGCCCGATCGCGCCGCGCTTGAACACGCTGGAAGGCATAATGCCGATCTTCGCCTCGTTGGGCGTAATAACGCCCGGGCAGTTTGGACCGATCAGCTTCGCGCCCTTTTTGACGACGAAGGCTTTGGCTTTGATCATATCGCCGACGGGTATGCCTTCGGTGATCGCCACGATCAGCTTCACGCCAGCGTCGGCGGCTTCTATGATCGAATCGGCGGCGAACGCGGGCGGCACGAAAATCAGGCTCGTATCGGCGCCGGTTTCGCGCACGGCGTCGGTTACGCGGTTAAAGACGGGGCGATCCAGATGGACGCTGCCGCCTTTGTCCGGCGTTACGCCACCGACGATATTCGTCCCGTACGCGATGCACTGCTCGCCGTGAAAGCTCCCCTCTTTGCCCGTAAAACCCTGAATGATCACCTTCGTGCGTTTATCTACCAGAATCGACATATTTATTCCTCCGTTCGCTAGTCGCTCGCGAAAGTCGGGCAGCTTAGATCGCCCTCTTCGCAAGTTAAGAACCATTTAAGCTCGTTCGTCCGTTTTTTCGCCATATCGGTCATACACGCTTCAATAACGATCGAATGCGCGCTTGCTCCCTCCGATCCCAAAGCCTGAAAGTCGCAATGCAGATCGCGAAAGCTAATCCACGCTCTTTGCGCGTTCGTCAGTTTTTTCGCGCCGCCGCCGTCCAAACGCGCTTTTACGAGCGAATAAACCCTGTTTAACTCTTTATCCGCTACCTCGTAATCGCCGCAGACGCCCGAGACCGCAAAAACTCCGATCGCGAGCAAGACACGTATTTTTTTCACCATTTTCCTTTTGACGCCTCTTAATTCGCGGCGGCGACCGCCTTTTTCGCGCCGTCGGCTAAGTTGTCGGCGGCGACGATGTTGGGCATATTCGCCTCGCGCAATATCCGCCGCGCCAGATCGGCGTTCGTGCCGTCCAGCCTGACGACTACTGGAACCTTGATCTCGCTTTTTCGCGCCGCTTCCAGAATGCCGTTTGCCACGCGATCGCAACGCACGATGCCGCCAAAGATATTGATAAATATCGATTTCACGCTTTGATCGCGCAGGATAATCTCAAACCCTTTCGCCACCGTCTCCGGCGACGCGCCGCCGCCTATATCGAGGAAGTTCGCGGGGAAGCCGCCCTCGTGCTTGATAATATCCATCGTAGCCATCGCGAGCCCCGCGCCGTTTACCATACAGCCTACGCGACCGTCAAGTTTGACATAGCTTAGGTTGTGCCGCTGCGCCTCGATCTCGCTTGGCTCCTCTTCGTCCTGATCGCGCAGGGCGGCGATTTCGGGGCGGCGAAAGAGCGCGTTGTCGTCGAAACCGACCTTCGCGTCCAGCGCGACAAAGCGCGCGCCCTCCAGCAGCGCCAGCGGATTGATCTCGATAAGATTGGCGTCCGTCGCCTCGTAGCAGGCAAAGAGCGCTTTGGTCAGATTGAAAAAGCCGCCGCGCGCCTCTTTGGGCAGGTTCAGCGCGAAGGCGAGTTTGCGGGCGTGAAAGGGCTGGAAGCCGATCGCCGGATCGATCGCGGCGCGGATGATCTTTTCGGGCGTAGCGCGCGCGATCTCCTCGATCTCCACGCCGCCTTCGGCGGAGGCGATAAAGCAGGGCGTTTCCAAAGCGCGATCAAGCGCGATCGCCAGATAAAACTCCTTTTGAATATTCGCGCCGCTTTCGATATAGACCTTCTGCACGATCTTGCCAGCCGCGCCCGTCTGCGGCGTTACCAGCTTTGATCCTATCATCGCTCTGGCGATCGTTTCGACCTCCCCTAACGATCGCGCCAGCTTTACGCCGCCGGCTTTGCCGCGCCCGCCCGCGTGGATTTGCGCCTTGACGACCCAAATATCGCCGCCAAGCTCGACGGCGCGGAGTTTTGCCTCTTGCGCGTCAAAGGCGACGGCGCCTTGCAAAACGGGAACGCCAAACGCCCTGAACAGCTCTTTTGCCTGATACTCGTGGATATTCAAAATAGCTCCTGATAGTTTTGCTTTTGCCCAACGACCGGCGCGATTATACCAGCGGAGCTATATGACGCCTAAGCCGCGGCAAAAGCGC
>JAITEA010000161.1 GCA_031282285.1 Helicobacteraceae bacterium | reverse complement strand
CAAAAAAAACAAACAAAACACGAAAAAACTAACTTAACTGCATTCTCCTTCCGCGCCTTGAGACTCCTTTTAGATAGCGTTCAGCGTCTAGCGCGACGAAGGGGTATCCCCGTTAGCGAGCAAAGCGAAGCGTTAAACAGGGGAATAGTCGCGTTTGCGTGTAATAGAGGGATAAAATGATTAAAGGCTCAAAGCGCGCGGTTTCTTTATCTTGCTAACTTTCTTGCCCCAAAACGAGCGAGCGGCGAAGCGAGAGGAGGCGAAGCCTCCGACCGAAGCTCCCGAAGGGAGCGAGGAATCGCGAAGGAAGCAGAGCGTAAGCTACGCTCGCGTAAGGAATTATTGCGCGAAAGCGGGGAGGTTAGTCCGCGATCTTGTCCTCCTCGTCGTCGATCTCCTCTTTGGGACAGTTGGCTATCGAAACTACCTTGTCTTTGCCTTCCACGCGGGCGATAATTACGCCGCTGGTATTGCGTCCGGCTTTGCGGATCGTCTCCATATCGACGCGGATCATCTTGCCTTCGCCCGTAAGCGCCATCAGCTCCTTGTTTGGATCGGCGATCACCGCGCCGACAAGCGCGCCCGTTTTGGGCGTGAGTTTCATCGTGATCACGCCCTTGCCGCCGCGCGATTGCAGCCTGTATTCGCTGGCGGGCGATTGTTTGCCTATGCCCTTTTCGCTCACGGTCAAAATGCCCTCTTCGTCGCTGTTTAGCAGCAGCGCGCCCACCACAAAATCGCCGCCGATCTTAAACTTCATTCCAAACACGCCGCGCGCGACGCGACCAAGCTCCCGCGCCTCGCCGATCGGGAAGCGAATGCTCATCGCCTTTTGCGTGATGATAAATATCTCTTTAGTCTCGCCGGTTGCGATCTGCGCCGTCACGATCTCGTCGTCGTCGTCAAGATTGATCGCCCGCACGCCCACGCTGCGGATATTGCCGTATTCGCTCAAGTTCGTCCGTTTGACAAGCCCGTTGCGCGTAAAGAACACAAGCGATTTAGCTTTGTCAAAATCTACGGCGGGGATAATCGCCATAATCTTCTCGTCCTCGCGCAGATTGATCAGATTGACCACCGCCTTGCCTTTGGCGCCGCGCCCCGCTTCGGGGATGCGATAAACCTTGAGCCAATACAACTGCCCCTTGTTGGTTACAAACAGCAGCGTATTGTGCGTGTCCGCCACGAAAAAGCTCTCGATAAAGTCGTCTTCGTAGATCGTTACGGCGACTTTGCCCTTGCCGCCGCGATTTTGCTTCTCGTAGGATTTGAGATTGACCCGCTTAATATAGCCGCGATGGGTGATAGTAACCACCATCGGCTCGTTGGGGATCAAATCCTCTATATCTATGTCGTCGTAATCGTCCTCGATCGCCGTTAAGCGCGGCATCGGATAACGGGCTTTGATCTCCAAAAACTCGTCTTTGATCGTCTTGTTGAGCAGATCGTCGCTTTTCAAGATCGCGCTTAGCTTTTCGATCAGCGCCAAAAGCTCTCTGTACTCGTTTTCGATCTTGTCGCGCTCAAGCCCCGTCAGGCGCTGCAGACGCATCTCAAGAATCGCCTGCGACTGGCGATCGCTCAGGCTGAAACGCTCGCTCAAAGCGGCTTTGGCGCTCTCCGTATCGGCGCTGGCGCGAATCAGCGCGACAATCTCGTCGATATGATCCAGCGCGATCCGCAGACCTTCCAAAATATGCGCCCGCGCCCGCGCCTTTTCCAGATCAAATATAGTGCGGCGGATCACGACGGTTTTGCGGTGCGACAAAAAGATCGTCAGCATTTCGGCGAGGTTCAGAATGCGCGGCTCTTTGTTGTGAATGCCAAGCATAATGATCCCGAAGGTGATGGTCATCGTCGTGGATTTGTAGAGGTTGTTTAGCACGATGTCCGCCATCGCCTCGCGTTTTAGCTCTATCACCACCCGCATACCGTCGCGGTCGGATTCGTCGCGCACCTCGCTGATGCCCTCGATCTGCTTCTCTTTCGCCAGCTCGTCGATCGACTTGATCAACGACGCTTTATTGACCTGATAGGGCAGCTCGTCGATAATGATCATCTCTTTCTTGGCGGTCTGCTCGGTGTGGGTTTTGGCGCGCACGCGTATGCGCCCGCGCCCCGTCTGATAGGCTTCTACGATGCCCTTTTTGCCGTAGATGATCCCGCCGGTGGGGAAATCGGGACCCGGGATAAAGCGCATCAGATCGTCGCTCGTAGCGTTCGGGTTGTCGATCAGATAGATTAGCGCGTTGATCGTCTCCTCAAGATTGTGCGGCGGGATATTGGTCGCCATACCCACCGCGATGCCGCCGCTGCCGTTGATCAGCAGAGCGGGAACGCGGCTTGGTAGTACATCGGGTTCTTGCAGGCTGTCGTCGTAGTTGGGGATAAAATCTACCGTGTCTTTCTCAATATCGGCTAACAGCTCCTCCGCGATCGCCGTCATTCTCGCCTCGGTGTAACGCATAGCCGCCGCGCTGTCGCCGTCCACGCTGCCGAAGTTGCCCTGCCCGTCCACCAGCGGGGCGCGCATAGAAAAATCCTGCGCCATACGCACCAGCGCGTCGTAAACCGCCGTATCGCCGTGCGGGTGGTATTTACCGATAACATCGCCGACGATACGCGCCGATTTTTTGTAAGCCGATCGCGGCGAGAGGTTCAGCTCGTTCATCGCGTAGAGGATTCTGCGATGGACGGGTTTCAGCCCGTCTCTGAAGTCGGGCAGCGCGCGCCCGATAATCACGCTCATCGAGTAGTCGAGGTAGCTTGTCTTGAGGGATTCTTCAATATCAATGGGCTGTATCTCTTCAAAATCGGTCAGATTCTCTTTTGCCACTAAACGCCTTCTTGGGATTATTGGAACATATTTTAACAGGCAACGGGTTAAGATACGGGCGTTATGGAACGGATAGACTGCCGCAGGTGCCGTTATTTTCGCGTTACTTGGGAGAGCGCCTTCCCCTACGCGTGCGATCTCTTTGGCTTCAAAGGCAGGCAGATGCCGAGCGTTACGGTGTTTGCCGGAAGCGGCAGCCCGTGCCGCGAGTTTTCGCCCAAAAACAAAGAGGGCGAAAGCGCCGGCAATCAAAAAGATCGCGGTTTCAGGGCGTAGCGCGGCGCGATCGGACGCTAAGTTTTATGTGAAAGAGCAAGCATTGTTAAGCGCAATCAAATGGATAATCCGCTATAAAACGGCGCGAAATTTATCGCTATGAACCGCTTATTTGTCGCCTACAAACCGCCGTTTATCAGCTCCAACGGGTTTTTATCGCGCCTGAAGCGCAAATACGGCGTAAAAAGCGCGGGCTTTTCCGGCTCGCTCGATCCGTTTGCCAAAGGCGCGTTGATCGTGGCGTTTGGGAGCTATACGAAACTGTTTAACTATATCGCCAAAACGCCTAAGCGATACCGCGCCACGCTGTGGCTGGGAGCGCATAGCGATTCGCTCGATATAGAGCGCGTAACGCGCATAGATCAAGCGCCGCGGCTTACGCTTGGAGCGATCGAAGCGGTTTTTGCGCGTTTCGCGGGCGAAATAGAGCAGTATCCGCCGATATTCAGCGCGATCAAGATAAACGGCGAAAGGGCGTACAGACTTGCCAGAAAGGGCGAACAGGCGCCGATAAAACCGCGCAAAGTTACTATTTACGACCTGAAGTTAATCGCGTACGAGCGCCCCTTTTTGACCTTTGAAGCCGCCGTAAGCGAGGGGTGCTATATACGATCGCTTGGGAGCGATATCGCGGCAAACTTCGGCTGCGCGGGATCGCTAAGTTTTCTCGAGCGTTTAAGCGAGGGACGGCTGCGTTTTGAAAACGAGCGATCGCTTAATCCGCTTGAGTTTATCAATCTGCCGCGCAACCAATACTTAGGCGATCATAGCGATCTGTATTTAGGCAGACGATTAAGCGTTAATAATTTCGCCGTTTGCGCGGACGGCGATTATCTAATCGAAAGCGAAGGTTTTTTCACGATCGTCCGCATTTTTGACGGCGCGGCTACATACAAACTAGGGCGGCGCGATATGTAACGCGCCCCGTTAAATCGCGGTTCGTAAGCTCGAATATGATTTAATAACGCCCAATTCACAATCAAAGGCGCGTTATGAAAACGCCGATTGGCTGGCTGGAAAACGAGATAAAAAGTTGGGTAAGCGAGTCGCTTTTGAGCGAGTCAAGCGCGGAGAAAATCCTCGCGCGCTACCAAAACGAGGAGCCTCGCCGCGACTTGGCGACCATCGTATTCGCCGCCTTCGGCGCGGCGCTGATCGCGCTTGGGATCATCTCGCTCGCGGCGTATAACTGGGAGTTTTTTTCGCGCGGCGCCAAAGCGGCGCTGGCGATCTTGCTCCTTTTAATCGCGCAGGCGCTTGGCGTGTACGCGAAACTCAAAAAGCCGCAAAACGCCGCCTATTCCGAGGGCGCGGGGCTGTTTATCGCGCTTGCCTTTACGGGCGCGCTGGCTGTTATCGCGCAAACCTATCATCTTGGCGGAACGCTGGTGGATTTCAGCAAGATTGTGATCGCGCTGACGCTGCCCGTCGTTTATATTTTTAACTCCAAAAGCGCGAACGCGATCTTGTTTATCGCGATCGTTTCGCTGTTGTGCGTCGTCATCGAAGACAAACAGCCGCAGGCGCTCGCGTGGATATACTTTTTCGCTTGGACGCCGTGGTATGTTTATAGGCTGATAAAGCGGCGCGATTCGCATACGACGCAAGCGTTTAATCTGCTGTTTATGTGCGGCTCGATCGCCATTTTGAACGCCGCGCTCTGGCGTTATTATTACAACTTTGAGCAGGGGGTGGTGTATCACGCGTTGTTTTTCGGCTTTTTCTGGCTTATAAGCTCGCTGTTATATCCGCACAAAACGGGATTTTTCAGACGCCCCGTAGAGGAGGTCGCCAAACTGGCGATCGCGATTATGCTATTTACCGCGAGCGCCGAAAGCGTTCATCATTGGACATACTATGTTCGGCAAGATATGCATACGATTTTCTATCTGTTATGTATGCCCTATTTCGCGCTCTTTGGCTTTTTCTTTCTCAAACTAAAAGATCGCTTTTTCGAGCTGATTGTGCCGCTGGCGCCTTTTGCGTTCTATCTTGTTTACGCCGCCGATATCGGCTCGGCGTCTATCTGGTTATTTTCGCTTGCCTGCTTGATCGGCGGCGCGGCGTTTATTGTCGGCGGCGTGAAACGCTTTGATCTTACGCTTGCCTATCAGGGCATAACATGGCTGGCTCTGCTGGTTATTCTCAGGTTCTTTGATTCCGATCTGGGCTTTATAGAAAAGGGGATCGGTTTTATCGTCGTAGGCGCGGCGTTTTTGGCGTCGAGCATATTTATACGCCGCTATATTAAGGACGCAAAATGAGAGAGTTTCTTTTGCTTCATCGCTCCAAAATCGTTTTTGCGGCGCTTGGCGTTATGATCGCCGCGCAGTTGTTCGCGTGCGTTTATCAAATAACCAAATACGAAAGCGTGGTTACATTTGGCAAGCAGATCGTACTTTTGACCGTATCGCGCGATCCTTTCGACGCTTTTCGCGGGCGGTATGTTACGCTAAATATAGCCGACGGTTATATCGGTACCGACAAAAAACCCTGCAAAGACTACTGCTCTAGGTCGTTTTTTGTTACCTACAAGGCTGAGTTAAACGAGCGCGGTTTAAGCGAGATCGACGATGTTTTTCTGGACGAGCCGAATACGGAGCTTGCCTATCTGAAACTAGAAGGATCGTTTGATCCGTACAGCAAAAAAGTTAGCGTCAGATACAGCTTTGATCGTTTCTATATGCAAGAGGATCAGGCAAAGGCGGTAGATCGCGATCGCGGTTTGCTTACGGGCGAAAACGAAGC
>JAITEA010000151.1 GCA_031282285.1 Helicobacteraceae bacterium | reverse complement strand
CGGATACCTAAACTCTTATATCCAGCAAACGAGAGGGGATCATAGCGTCCTTTTCGGGCAGAGCGGCGCGCTTTTTGCGGGCGCGCTCCTTTTCGTCCTCTTCCTCTTTCTCGTGTTCCCTGTCGGGATTGATCTCCGCGTTCGCCTCGGCGGGTCTTGTGGCTTCGATCGCGCTTCGCTGCTCCTGCGCCAGCGCGCCCGAAACCGCCGCCTGAAAATCCGTTCTGCTCTGCGCCTGCTGCTGAACCTGCGAGACGGCGGGCGCGTTTTGGTTGGCGTAAATCACGCCTCCGATCGGCGTTATCGACATCTTAGCCTCCTAATCCAGTCGCACGGCGACGCTCTTTTGACGCGAGTAGGTTACATGCGCGCCAAACTCGACTTTAACAAACTGCCGCTTAGTATAATCGACTAAATAATCCCCTTTTTCGCTCAGCGAAAACCTCGCGCAAAGCTGCGCGGCGCGATCGATCGTCTCTTTTGGCAGCTCCTCTTTGGCGGTTTGGACGATCAGGTGCGCGCTTGGTCTGCCCTGCAGATGAAACCATATATCGCGCGCTTTGGCGCGTTTTAAGAGCAGAGCGTTGCCCTTTTCGTTGCGCCCGAGCAAAGCTCTGAAACCGCCAATGATAAACTCCTCGATCGGTTCGCTCGCCGCGCCGCGATCGCCGCGCTTTTGCTTGAGGCGGGGCAGAACGCTTTCAAGTTCGCCCGCGGTTTTGGCTTCGCCGATCGCCAAGATCAAGCGATCGTAAAAAGCCAGCCGCTCCTCCAGATTTTGCCGCTCTTTGAAAACCCCTTTGGCTTTGGCGCGCAACTTTCTGGCGCGGACAAACTTGCGTTCGGCTTCCGCCTGCGGCGTTTGTAGGCGATCAAGCGCGATCGAGCGCGCCCTGCCGTCAAAATCCGTGATCGTCGCGTTCGCGCTATATGGCGCGATCTTGGTTAGATTAGCCAGCATCAGCGTTCCTTCCTCGCTAAGCGCGTCGGCTTCCGCTTCCAGCGATCGCGGCGGCGCCAGCTCGCTTAAAAGCCGCTTTATTCTACCCGATTTTTCGCCCAAGGCGGCGATCGCGGCGGCTTGCCTGCGTTTCAGTTCGTCGCCGTTTTGCGCTTCAAGCCTGTTTTTCATCGCGGCGCGAATATCGGCGATCGGCTCGATTAGCGGTTTGCGTGGCGGCGCTGGCGGCGGTTCGTAATCTATCTGAAGCCGCGTCGTGCGGCGCATACTCTCCAAA
The DNA here is from genome assembly GCA_031282285.1 of Helicobacteraceae bacterium. Taxonomy (GTDB): domain Bacteria; phylum Campylobacterota; class Campylobacteria; order Campylobacterales; family SZUA-545; genus JAIRNH01. The sequence continues at coordinate 2,157 of JAITEA010000151.1, read as the reverse complement.
ATAACGCCCGCTTTGTCCAGCAGCAGCGCGTTATACCTGCGCGGAACGAACTCCAAAATCAGCGTCGTTTCCATCGCTTTCCACCCGTCGCTTCTGACGGCGGTTATCGACAGGATTTTGTCGTCTTGTTTCAGCGCGATTTTTACGATCTCGCTCTGATTTAACCGGCTTGCGAGCAGCCGGTCAAACGGCGCGCTGAAAGTTTTAACCAAGCCCTCGTCGTAAAACGGCGCCAAAACCGGCTTTGAAGCCTCGAAACTCGCAACCCAGCGTTCGTCCTCGAAATATAACGCCAGCGCGTTTTCGCCGACGCGCTTGCAGCGAATCAGGCTTCGTTTTGTTTGGAATATCTCGGCGATCGCGTTAAGTTCGCTATACTTCATTATCTTTCATTCGCGTTTGTTAGAGGTGATTTTACCAGATGCTTTACCGCCGCGTATTGAAGCCTTTGCTGGATCGTTTGGGCGCGCTGACGCTGATCGCGGCGCTCTCGCCGCTGTTTGCCGCCGTGGCGCTTGCCGTCCGCGTCAAACTCGGCGGTCCCGTTTTGTTCAGGCAGGTTAGACCCGGGCTGAACACGAAACCATTTACCATCTACAAGTTTAGATCGATGAGCGACAAGCGCGGCGAAAACGGCGAGCTTTTGAGCGACGAGGAGCGGCTTGGGCGTTTTGGGCGCGTTTTAAGATCGCTGAGTTTGGACGAGTTGCCGCAACTATTTAATATTTTGCGCGGCGATATGAGTTTTATCGGACCGCGCCCGCTGCTAACCGAATATCTGCCGCGCTACAACGCGTTTCAGGCAAAGCGACACGCGGTAAAAAGCGGTATAACGGGGCTGGCGCAGGTTAGCGGGCGCAACGCGCAGAGCTGGCAGAAACGCTTTGAGTGCGATGTTTTTTACGCGGAAAATCTAAGCTTCTGGCTCGATCTGAAAATTACCGCGCTGACGATTATCAAAGTTTTGCGGCGAGAGGGCGTGAGCGACGACAAAACCGCCACGAAAGCGCCGTTTCTGGGTAACGGCGATCGCGTTTTCGTTTACGGCGGCGGCGGACACGGGCGCGTGGCGGCGGATACGGCAAGGCGATCGGGGCTGAGGTTCGAGGGGTTTATAGACGACGATCCAGCGCGCGGGATAAGCCGCGAGGCGTTTTTGGCAAAGGCGCGATACGAGCGCTTCGCCGTCGCGCTCGGTATTGGCGACAACAAAGCGCGTCAAGCGATCGCTGCGCTTTTGAAACAAAATGGCGCGGAGATTACCAAGCTAATCGATCCTTCGGCGATCGTAAGCCCTTCGGCGCGAATCGGCGCGGGCGCGGTCGTTTTCGCAAACGCCGTAATCAACGATCGCGCCGTCGTCGAAGAGGGCGCGATTGTCAACTCCGGCGCGATCGTCGAACACGACTGCGTAGTCGGCGCGTACGCGCATATCGCTTCCAACGCCGCGCTTTCTGGCGGCTCGCAGGTGGGCGCGGCGGCGCTTGTGGGCGCGGGCGCTTCGCTGATCCCAAACGCGATCGTGGGCGAAGGGGCGATCGTGGGCGCGGGCGCGGTCGTTTTGGACGAGATCGCGCCATTTGCCACGGCGATCGGCGTTCCCGCTCGCCCCCTCTTGAAAAAACCTTTTTAATACCGTCCCGCTTTACCGCCCAAACGACTTTGTCTATGGAGGCGCTAGCCTTATGCGTCATTCCCGCGCAGGCGGGAATCCAAAAAATATACGGATTGAATGCGATCTGCGGCAAAAAACGGTGATCGGTCTTTATTTTCTGATTTTTGATTGTTTTCAAGATAGATTCCTGTCTGCGCGGGAATGACAAGAGAAGGAATTGAGATACTGTCCCCCCCTGATCAGGGGGGACTAAGGGGGGTTTCACATCTTTCTTTTGGATTAGCGCCTTCTGTAAAACCCCCTTATCGAGAGGCGAAGCCTCCGACCGAAGCTCCCGAAGGGAGCGAGGTATCGCGTAGGAAGCGGAGCGTAAGCTACGCTCGCATATGAGAATAAAACGGGCAAGAGATGGCGATCGAGAGCGGCTAAAATGCTGGCTATCAATGAAAAAGCGGCGCTTTTCGCGTTTTTATCCGCTAAAGCCTCTTTTTTTCATCCTGTATAATCAGAATTAATTGGCTAGAATGAGCGAATTTTATTTC
>JAITEA010000211.1 GCA_031282285.1 Helicobacteraceae bacterium | reverse complement strand
CAAAAAAATCATTTTTTTCAAAAATTATATTGACAATAAATTATTAAAGCGCTAAAATATTCGCGGCTAAAATGATTTTGGGACTAAACGATTGCAAGGAGCGAAGCGTGGGCTATGTGGATAAGGTCGTAGAACTATTTGAGAACAATCATGCAATTATGCATAAACTCGCGGACAACATAGGCTTGTCCTTCGACAAGCGAGCCATCAAGCTGTTCCCCGTCTTGGAGCGGCTTGAGAAAACCGACAAAACTAGGCTGAAAGATCTATCCGCGCAGCTTGGTTTATCCTCGTCTATGCTGTGCGTTACGCTGGGGCAGATGGAAAAAGAGGGGCTGGTCGCCAGAGAGATCGATATAAAAGATCGGCGAAACACATATTACTCCATAACGCAAGCGGGGCGCGTAGTCGCCAAAGAGATTATGGATCGTTTGCGCGAATATATCAAAAGACTTTTCGAGCCTTTGGGCGAAGAGGAGCTTAAAAAGGTTTGCGAAGCGATAGTCGTAGTAAATAACGCCTTGGAAAGATACCTAGACAAGCAAGAACGAAAGGCAAAAAAATGAAAACGAAGCTGCTAACCGCCGCGTCGATTCTGGCGCTTGCGATCGCCTATTTCGCGCTTAGCGGCAACGGGGACGAAATGATGTTTGTAACCGAGAAAGCGAAGATCGGCGACATAAAAAAGACGATTAACGCGGTAGGCGAAATAGGCGCGATAAAATTGGTAAATGTGGGCGCGCAGGTTTCGGGACAGATCGAAACGATCAGAGCAAAGATCGGCGACAAAGTAAAACGGGGCGATCTGATCGCCACCATAGATTCCGCCACGCAGCAAAACGAGTTTAACGCTATCGCGGCAAAGCTGGACAACTATAAGGCGCAGTTAAACTCTTCGCAAGTTTCGCTCAAAATAGCGGCGTCTAAATACGAGCGAGCGAAAACTCTGCGTAAAAGCAACGCAATGTCCGCGCAGGAAGCCGAAGATATAGAAAACGAATACGAAACGGCAAAAAGCAGAGTAGCCGAAAACGCCTCGCTCGTCAAACAAACCGAAATATCGCTAGAAAACGCTCAGAAAAATCTCGACTATACGACGATAACCGCTCCGCTTGACGGCACGATTGTGTCGCTGCCCGTAAAAGTCGGGCAGACCGTGAACGCTTCGCTGGATACGCCCACGATCGCGCAGATAGCCGATCTAAGCGCGGTCGAGATACTTGTGGAAATATCCGAAGGCGATATATTAAATGTCGAGGAAGGGCAGACGGCGAGATTTTCTATCCTCTCGGAAGGCAATATTTACGAAGCGCCGATTAAATCGATCGATCCAAGTCTTACTTTGCTGACAAATAATCAATACAGCGGCGTCGTCGGATCGTCTCAGGCGATATACTATTACGCGAGGATCGAATATCCAAACGACAAAGGCAAGTTTCGCATAGGTATGACGACGCAAAACGAGATAGAGATCGATAAAGTAAACGGCGTTCTAACTATTCCGGTAACGGCGATCGTCGAAAAAGACGGACGCAAATTCGTCAAAATGATCGACGGGAAAAATACGATTGAAAAAGAGGTGGAAACGGGTTTGTCCAACAACGCTTTTGTCGAGATTGTAAGCGGGCTTAGCGAGGGCGAAGAGGTAATAATAAGCCAGATGTCGCTCGCGCAGATCAAAGCCAAAGAGGACGAAGTCCCAGAGGGCGCGGACGCGTTGTAGCGATATGAAGATCATCGAGATAAATGATTTAAGCAAAAGCTACGGATCGGGCGGCAGTACGATTTACGCGCTTAAAAACATAACGCTTTCGATAGATAGAGGCGATTTTGTCGCGATCGTCGGGCAGTCGGGATCGGGAAAATCGACGCTGATGAATATTATCGGCTGCCTAGACTCTCCTTCGTCCGGCTCGTATAAAATTAACGGCGCAGAAGTAGGCGATCTAAGCAAAGACCAGAAAGCGGAGCTAAGATGCAAAACCTTCGGCTTTATCTTTCAGCGATACAATCTGCTCTCCGATCTCAGCGCGATAGAAAATGTGATATTGCCCTCAATTTACTACGGAACGAGCGGCAAAATAAGAGAGGAAAAATCAAAAAAACTCTTAAACGATCTGGCGCTTGGCGATCGTATGGCAAACAAGCCAAATCAACTCTCTGGAGGTCAGCAGCAGAGGGTTAGCATCGCCCGCGCTTTGATGAACTCCGCGGAGATTATACTAGCCGACGAGCCTACCGGAGCGCTGGATAGCAAAAGCGGAGAGGCGGTTATGAATATTATTGGCGATCTGCATAAAGGCGGACGCACGATCATATTGGTAACTCACGATCCAAAGATAGCCTCTAACGCAAATAGAATTATCGAGATCAAAGACGGCGTTATAGCTTCCGATACAAGAAACAAAACGGAAATATACAGATCGACCGAAATTAAATCGTGGGAAACCAAAAACGGTTTTGGCTATTTCACGCGACAGTTTGCCGAAAGTTTCAACGCTTCTATCAAAGCGATAACCGCGCATAAGATGCGATCGTTTCTGACGATGCTTAGCATTATTATCGGGATCGCGTCGGTGGTTACTATTTTGGGGCTTGGAACGGGATCCAAAAATCAGGTTATGGATAGAGTAAAGGCTATAGGCGCCAATACGGTTACGATATTTCCGGGTAAAAGTTTCGGCGACAAAGACGCCGAAAAGATAAAAACGCTAAAAACCAGCGACGCCGATATGCTGTCTAAATTAAATTATGTCGATAGCGTAAGCCCCATTGTGGCTTCCGAAGGTTTGATAATCTATAAAAATATCACGGCGCGATCGGCTTTGCAGGGCGTCAGCGCGGAGTTTTTAGAGTTAAGCGCCAAAAAGATTCAATTTGGCAGAAGATTTAGCGCCTCAGAGGTTAAAGAAGCCGCGAGCGTCGCGATCATAGACGCCAATACGCT
>JAITEA010000146.1 GCA_031282285.1 Helicobacteraceae bacterium | reverse complement strand
GACTTTTTCGCCAAGCCTTCGCCCACCTCAAAACGGGCGAAAAAGACGATTTTTGCGTTCGCGTCTTGCGCTTTTGCCGCGTCGTTCAACGCCTGCGCGACGCTTTTCTTGTCGTCTTTGACAAACGCCTGTCCTTCCAGCGTGCTATCCTGAATAAACTTCTTGATCTTTCCCGGGACAATCTTTTCCAGCATCGCCTCCGGTTTGCCCTCTTTTTTGAGCAGTTCAATCGCGATCTCGCGCTCTTTGGCGATCGCTTCGGCGGGGATTGCCGCTTCGTTGAGATACAGAGGTTTCATCGCCGCCGCGTGCATCGCTATATCGCGGGCAAAATCCGCCAGATTCGCCTCGCTCTCAATCGCCACGATCACGCCCACGCGGGCGTTGGAATGCAGATAGCCGTTTACGACGCCGTTATTTATCGAATAATTAGCGAAACGGCGAATATCGATCTTTTCGCCCAGCTTGGCGATCGCTTCGGCTACAAAATCGTCGTAGCGTTTGCCGCCAAGCGATCCGTTTTTGAGATCGTCAATTGTCTCGAAATCCGCGTCGTAAATAGCGCCAATCGTTTCGGCGGCAAAGCGCTTGAAGTTGTCGTTTTTCGCCACGAAATCCGTTTCGCAGTTGATCTCGACAAGCGTCGCGCTTTTGCGATCGTCGCTTACTTTGAGCGCGATCGCGCCTTCCGCCGCGATTTTGTCGGCGACTTTCGCCGCTTTGGACAGCCCTTTTTTGCGAAGCCATTCCGCCGCCGCGTCTATATCGCCGTCGCTTTCGCCAAGCGCTCTTTTACAGTCGAGCATACCCGCGTTCGTCGATTCGCGCAGGCGTTTGATCAGTTCGGGTGTAACCGCCGCCATCAGATATTCTCCTCCTCGGTCGGCTCGTTTGCCGCCTCGTCGATCTCAGCGTCGGCTAAAACCTCTTGCAGCACGGCTTCGGCGTCGTTTTCCTGCGGCGCTTCGGTTGCGGGCTTGCCGTCTTGAGCGGCAAGTTCTTTGCCCTCGATCACGGAGTTTGCCATCTCGGCGCAGAAAAGCTCGATGGCGCGGATCGCGTCGTCGTTGCCCGGGATCGGATAGTCGATCATATCGGGATCGCAGTTGGTGTCCAGCGGCGCGACAATGGGCACGCCAAGCCGTCTAGCTTCGGCGACGGCAATTTTTTCTTTAACCGCGTCTAGCACGAATACAAGATCGGGCAGCGTTTTCATATAGCGGATACCGCCTAGATATTTCTCTAATTTTTCTCGTTGGCGCTCGATCAAAAGCGCCTCTTTTTTGGTTAGCAGATCGATCTTGCCGCTTGCTTTAAGCTCCTCGATCACCTCCAGCTTGCGGATCGACTGCCGAATGGTTTTGTAGTTGGTGAGCATACCGCCAAGCCAGCGGTTATTCACATAGGGCATACCGCACCGCTCGGCTTGCTGCGCGATAATCGCGCTTGCCTGCTTCTTGGTGCCGACAAACAGGATCGTCTTGCCTTCGGCTACCGCGTCGCGCACGACATTTGCCGTGTAGCGGAAGTATCGCAGCGTCTTTTGCAGATCGATGATGTAGATGTTCTTGCGAACGCCGAAGATGAACTTTTTCATCTTTGGATTCCAGCGGCGGGTTTGGTGTCCAAAATGCACGCCGCACTCAAGCAGGTCTTTCATGGTTACCATGAAGTTATCCTTTAGTGTAAATTTGGTTTAGCCTCGGCGCCCGTTAGTTTTCTTGCGAAAACAACCAATCAAAGGACTGGCGCCTGCGAAATAAAAGCGCGAATCTTACCGCAAACGCGCTTAACGATAGCCGCGAGCTGTTTTGAGCCGTCGTCAAAGAGCGCCGGTAGCGGTTTATGGAGGGGTTTTTGCTTGCGAGGCGCGACATTATTAATATTGAGGCGTTATGCAAATTAGCGATATATCAAATCACGGCGGATTAGAACGCCAGACAAGCGCTACCAGTCAAGAGGCGGCGCGCAAGAGCGAGAAAATTAACGGGGGCGGCGAAAACGCGGTCGAGCCCAAACGCCAGACGAGCGCGATCGCCGCGGAGTTCGAGAGCCAAACGGCGAAGCTAAGCGCCGTCGAGTTTTACGCGCAAGCCAAAACCGCCTTTTCGCAATCGGAACCCTCGAGCGGCGCGGAGCAAACGGCGCAAAAACTAACCTCGCTCATCTTTGAGGCGGCGGAAGACGATGAAAATCTGCTTAAATCCGCCAAACAGGGGCTTTTTGGCGGCTTCGGCAAAGCGGAGCAAAGCTGGGGCGGCGCGCTGCCACAAAGCGCCAGAGCGGCGCTCGATCACGCCGTTTATACCATTGATATGCGGCTGCATTCGCTTGGCTTTCCGCTGTTAAGGGAGATCGCTTAACCTCGCCGTTTTTATCGGCGTTTCAGATTTCGCCGGCGTTCGCGCCCCGCCGCCGTTTTCGCGGCGAAGCGGCTGGCGCGGATTGATCGTTATTCGCAAGCAAGATATCTTTTAAGTATAATTGCGAAAGTTTTAGATAAGGCGAAACAATGTCCGAAGATAAGGCGCCGGCAAGAAGGCGCAAAAAGGAAGAGGAAATGAGCGACGGCGGCGAGATAAGCGCCTTCTTTAAGTTTGGCGCGTCAAAGTTTGCGATTGCGGCGGTTGTTGTATTGGTGATCCTGATCTCGTCTAGCTTCTATACGATCGAGCAGGGTTATCGCGGCGTTACGCTTCGTTTTGGCGAGGTTTATAGGATCGCCGAACCCGGGCTGAATATCAAAATACCGCTTGTAGATAGGGTGCAGGAGCTTGAGGTGCGCACGCAAAAGGACGCGAGAAATATCGAAGCCTACAGCAAGGATTCGCAGCCCGTCGAGATTGCGCTTAGCATTAACTTTCATCTTAACGCGAGCGAAGTCGAGAAAATATATTCGGAATACGGCGTAAATTACCGCGATCGCCTGATCGAGCCAAAGCTGATGGCGCTGCCCAAAGACACCATCGGCAAATACGCGGCGATCGAGCTTGTGCAAAACCGCGATCTGGTGAGCAAACAGATACTTGAGGATCTGATCGCCTACTTTACGCCGCTTGGCATTATCGTAGAGTCGCTCAATATCGAAAATATGGATTTTTCGGACGCATACGAAGCCTCCGTGGAACAGCGTATGCAAGCCGAAGTCGAGGTACAGAGGGTCAAGCAGAACCTCGAGCGCGAAAGGCTGAACGCCGAGATGGTACGCGTCAAAGCGCAGGGCGAAGCGGACGCTAAAGTCGCGCAGGCAAAAGCCGAAGCCGAAGTGATAGTTTTGCGCGGCGACGCGGACGCCAAAGCCATCGTTTTACGCGGCGTAGCGGAGGCAAAGGCGATCGAGCAGAAGGCTAGGGCGCTTACGCTAAACCCCGGACTCGTTAAGCTCTACGAAGCGGAAAAATGGGACGGCAAACTGCCCGAAACGATGATTCCAAA
>JAITEA010000063.1 GCA_031282285.1 Helicobacteraceae bacterium | reverse complement strand
CAATAAAGCAATACGCGCCAGCCTAATTTCATAAAGCCAAGAGAATCGTATTTTGCTATGTCCTTTAACTCTTCCGAGCGAATTTCTTTCCACGACGGAAAAAGTTCAAGTAGCTGTCTTATAACTTTAATATCGCTATTACCGTCCCATTCTGGCAAAAGCGCGTTGTTATAAACAATAAACCGTTCGCAGGAAGAGGTTTTGGTAGCGGTATGGATAATGCCAAGCGCTAAATGCGGAATATCGGACAATTCTTCGCTTATATCTGTTAATTCAGTATCATATTTAATAAAGTCAAACGGATTGCTTATTGTTATATCTTTGGCTATATTAGAGCTTTTGGTAATAGAGAGATAAACAATTTCATCGTTAATGCCGTCGCCGTTTAGATCAAGGGCAGATTTTACATCTTTGCCATCGGCAAACTTTTCAAGTTCAGTAAAAACTTTAATGTTTTCGCCAAAGTATAGGCATTGATCCCGTTTTGCGGCGCAAGCGGTTAGGACAAACGATAACGCGATAAACGCTCCATATAGACGACCTCTTAACACTAAAATCTCCTTATTAGAGTTTGTCGCATTAACGCAACGCTAATCCCGTTCATTCTCGCTTTACCATTTCGTTATTATTCATGATATTGACTACCACGTAGCAACGCTATAAGTCCTCCATATAGCTTCCTTCTCTTTGCCTTCAACGTAAGCCGTTACTTTTATTTCATCGATTACGCCAAATCCTTTTGCCGCGGCGGGATGTTGAATAAATATGAAATTCTTTTTGATTACAGTATCTTTGTTTGCCTTTAGCTCTGCGCCGTCAAAGACAACGCACATCTTCGCTACGGTATCTCCGTTGTCTTTCTGGTACGCAAACTCTTCAATTTTGACTTTAACCTGCTTTAACTCTTCTTCGGTGGGTTCTTCTATGTTAAGCTCAATCCTGATTGGAATTGGATCGGATTTATCGTTTCTTGCCATCAACTCGTGTAATACGTTAAGATTTTCTATCTTAATGTCTCTTTGCAATTCGGTCAGAATATATTTACCTTCGCCCATTACAGTGCAAAATACGTGAGCATAACGATAGCGATTGCCCTTTTCTATATCTACGATCAGAGTCAGACCTTCCTTTTTTATATTGTCGCGAGTTATATAATGCTTGCTCTTATCGTTTTTGTCGTTGTTTTTAATAAATTCCCACTGCAAAGACGCAAGTTCTCTCGGCGTTAAATCGCGTTCTTCTACGGGCTCCGCGTATTTCCTTTCGATTCCCTTTATATTTGTTTCAGCTATTTCTAGTCCCTTTATATTTGTTTTATCTATCTCTACTGAATAATATTCGATATAACGCTCGACCTCAGCCTTATATACCAACCGATCGGATACGGAAGATTGTCGAGACGCGGAAGCTTCAATTCCCTTAACGCGCAGAGTAACGATAATATGCGGCTCAGGTTCCGGAAAGGCTACGTCCGGCGCGTGAACTATTGGAATTTCTACGCGCGGAGAAGAGTTATACGCGCCTGTCGAATCTGAATTTGGCGCCGTTCGCGTCGGATTGCCGCCCAATAAAGCGCTCATAACTAACAAAACCAGACAAAAACGTGCGATTAATTTATTCATTACGCATCCCCCGCTTAGTCCTTAATCGACTTTTGTTCTTAATTATATTATAGCGCTTCTCTCCTTTTTTACGCAATTTTTATCAAACAGACGGATTGGCGCGGACGGAAGCGGTAAAACCTTTGCTTATTTGCCGATCGTTCCGTTATTGTCGCTTTTCAAAGGAAAGGCGTATTTCATCAGTTTCTCCTCGGTAGGAACCTGATCGTGATCGGATAATATCCCTTCGCACTCCTTGGCGATAATATCCTGATAGTTAGAGATAACATATTCAATATCTTTGCGATCCATTCTTGGAGTGATATTTTGTTCTAAAGCGTCAAAGTTTGAGTATTTATAGAAACTATATGCGTTGAATTTGGTAAATAAAAGCATAGCGTAGGCTACTTTGAGGTACTCTTTGTCGTCGGGATAGTTGTGAAAGAGCGTATGGAGATAAGAGGCGTACGAGTAGCCGTTGTTTGTGTCGCAGCCGTCTAGTTTGGAGTAGTAGAGGGATTTGGGGATGTTTAGGTATGAGCGGAAGATTTGAGACCAGCCCTGATTGTAAGCGCTAGCCAATAACGCCCGCGCTCTATAATTATTGATCGACTCTTTTTCCAGATCGGCAAGCGTGTCCTCTCTCGGTTTGTAATCGTGGTTATCCTCGCTGTGTATGCGGTATTTATGCATCGCTCTGGTCCAGAGGTAGTTTGTGCCATGCATAGGATCGACAAACTCGTATTTTTTGAAGTAATAAACTATTTCATTCTCGTTAGTCGGTTCGCAAAAGTCATAATAGCTAGCTAAAGCAAATAAATTCTTTTGACTCTCAGTTATGTTATAGTCCTTTGCTATGGTCGATGGGATAAATACATTATACCCCTCTTCAATTTTTAGTATTGCCTGTTCTTTTTCGGCGTTGCTAAGGCGAAAACTCTTGCAAGGATTAGACAATACGGAATAAAGTCCGATTGTAGGCGATAAATGTTGATATATGTTGTATGCGATTGCGAACAATACAATCAGTACAATCCAGCCCAGTTTTGTCATTTATAATTGCCTGATTCCCATTTTACATATCCTTCAATTAGCTCCCGCAAAGGTTTCCGACGCGCAAAGCAGGCAAACGGCGCATACGATCGGTAAAAGCGGTATTAAGCGCGTTACTCTCATTGTGTAGTCTCCTTTTCGCCGTAAATGACGAGAGTACTCTACTCAAAACCGCTTAAACTTTGTATCGCATCAAGCCTTACGAGCGATTATGCCGCTCAAGCCAGAGCATTACGCCCTTTTGCGCGTGAAGCCTGTTTTCGGCTTCCAGAAAAATCGAATCGGCGTTGGCTTCAAAAACCTCGTCGGTTATCTCCTCGCCGCGATGAGCGGGCAGACAATGCAGCGCTATCGCCTTGCTATCGGCAAACGACAGCAACTCGCTATTTACGCCAAAACCCGCGAAATCCTTAATCCGCTTTTCGTTCTCCGCCTCCTGCCCCATACTTGTCCAAACATCGGTCGCCACTACGCCGGCGCCTTTTACCGCGTCGATCGGATCGCGGTAAAAATAGAGCTTCGCGCCGCTTTTTTGCGCGAAACCTTTGGCTAGCTCAACCCATTTTGGCGCGATCTCGTAGCCCTCCGGCGTCGCGATCCTAAGCTCGAAGCCCATTTTGGAGGCGAGCATAAGCCAGCTATTGGCTACATTGTTGCCGTCGCCAACCCACGCTACGACGGCGCGATCGTCGTATCCCAGCTCCTGCATCGTCATATAATCCGCCATCAATTGCGCGGGGTGAAAATCGTCGCTCAACCCGTTGATAACGGGCGCGCTCGAATACGCCGCAAACTCCTCCAGACGGCTGTGCGCGAAGGTGCGTATCATCACCATATCCGCCATACGGCTGATAACCCGCGCCGTGTCCTTCATCGGCTCGCCGCGCCCAAGCTGAATATCGCGCGAGGACAAAAAGATCGGGCGCATTCCAAGCTGCGCCGCGCCGATTTCAAAGCTGACGCGGGTGCGGGTGGAGCTTTTTTCAAATATCATCGCCAGACTTTTGCCCGCAAGCGCGGTCGTCGCCTTGCCTGACTTAAGATCGCTCTTGACTATATGCGCCAGACTCAGCATCTCCAGCAGCTCGCTTTTTTCATAATCTTTCAGACTTAAAAAATGTTTCATATTTCGCCCCCGTCCAGCAGATCGCAAACCTCTTTGGCGTGGTAGGTGATGATCAGATCGGCGCCGGCGCGCTTGAAGGCGATCATTGTTTCCATCAGCGCCCGATCGTAATCGATCAGCCCCAGCTTCCCCGCCGCTTTGAGCATAGCGTATTCGCCGCTGACATTGTAGAGCGCGATCGGCAGATTGGTCTGCTCGCGCAAGCGCCGCGCGATATCCAGATACGCCAGCGCGGGCTTGATCATAAGCATATCCGCGCCCTGCGCCTCGTCCTCCAGACTCTCTGCGATCGCCTCGCGCGCGTTGGCGGGGTTCATCTGGTAGCCGCGCCTATCGCCAAAGCTCGGCGCCGATTGCGCCGCGTCCCGAAACGGACCGTAAAACGCGCTGGCGAATTTGGTCGAGTAGCTCAAAATCGGCAGAGTTTCAAAGCCGTTTTCGTCCAGCGCGGCGCGGATCGCGACGACCATACCGTCCATCATACCGCTAGGCGCGACGCAATCGCTTCCGGCTTTGGCGTGGATTAGCGCCTGTTTAGCCAGCAGTTCCAGCGTCGCGTCGTTATCCACGTAGCCGCTTTTGGGATCGATAACGCCGCAATGCCCGTGATCGGTATATTCGCAAAAGCAGAGATCGGTGAAAACCAGCAGATCGGGCGCGGCTTTTTTGAGCGCGCGCGTCGCTTCGGCGATAATGCCGTTTTCGCTCAGCGCGTCTGAACCTACGCCGTCTTTCGTATCGGGAAGCCCAAAGAGCATAACCGCCCTAATCCCTTTGCCCCGCGCCGCCGCCGCCTCTTTGACAAGCTCGTCGATCGAGAGCTGGAACACGTCGGGCATAGAACCGATCTCGTTTCTTACGCCAACGCCGAAGCGGGCGAAAAGCGGATAGACAAGATCGCTTTTGCTTAAGCGGGTTTCCTGAACAAGCTCGCGCATATTCGCGCTCGATCTTAGCCGCCGAAAGCGCTTGAACATATTTAATCCTTTAGAAAAAGCGGTAATTTTACTATTTTTATAGGTTAAAACGCGTTTTGGCGAAGTTTCGCGGTTTGAAACAAGAGGCGTATTGCGCGGCGGTATAGGGTTGTTGCCTATCAATATGACGCGTTAAGCCCGCTCTTACTTGGCGCGGCTAAAGTTGCTCCAATTAAGTCTATCGCGTCTCCAAACAAAATCACCGCCTCACGCTCGCTCTTACTTTCCCCTCCGCTTCGCCCCTCCCCACCAATGGGGGTGGAGGCGGAATGGATTGGCGCCTTCTTGCCTCAATCTACGCGCCTTGCGCTCCTGCGGAGCGGGCGCGAACTGAGGGAATGACGGGGAAAGGCGTGATCGCAAGTTTAACGGCTTATGAAAGGTTTGAAACCCCCCCTTAGTCCCCCCCCCTTGACGGGGGGGGGGCGAAGCGATAGGAGGCGAAGCCTCCGACCGAAGCTCCCGAAGGGAGCAAGGAATCGTGGAGGAAGCGGAGCGGAACGCGACGATCGCATAAGGGGAGGAGAAAGCCCAATTGCGTCTTTTGCGCCCAACACTCCTATTAATCCGCATTGTTAGGGGGAGGGGATGAATTGCGGAAAGCGCGAGAACGCTTTGGCGTATTCGGGGGAGCGTTTGACAAGAAGCGTGCCGCTGGTAGTCCAAAGCGCGCCTTCGCTATCCAGCGCGAACGAATTGGTAAAACCCGAAGCAATCGCCGTAATCTTTAC
>JAITEA010000233.1 GCA_031282285.1 Helicobacteraceae bacterium | reverse complement strand
AGACAGCTACTTGAACTTTTTCCGTCGTGGAAAGAAATTCGCTCGGAAGAGTTAAAGGACATAGCAAAATACGATTCTCTTGGCTTTATGAAATTAGGCTGGCGCGTATTGCTTTATTGGAATGGCAAAGAGTATAAGACCGAATCTCTTGACTGGGGAGAGGGAGATTGAGATTAATCTCTCTAAAATCGTTTTAGCGCTAACCGCTTGCGCCGCTATTGGCGAAAATAGCGGCGATCGAAGTTATTCTTGAATAAGGGCGAGCCTAAAACCTATATTGTGGCTGCGAAAATTGGGCAGGTAGCCGTCTCTATGCGACGAGCGCAAAAGATTGGCGGGATTAGACCAGCCGCCGCCGCGATGAGCGCGATATTGCTCGCGCGTAGAACCCGCCGGATCGTTTTGAGGGCTGTTTTTGTAGTAATTTTCGTCGTACCAGTCGGCAGTCCATTCGCGCGCGTTACCCGCCGTATCGTATAAACCCCATCTGTTTGGCAGTTTTTGACCAACTGGGTGCGTTGTCGCTTGGGCGTTATCTTTATACCACGCGTAATCGCCTAGTTTTGTCTCGTCGTCGCCCCAATAATATCGCGTATCGCTTCCCGCTCTGGCGGCGTATTCCCACTGCGCCTCCGTCGGCAGGGCGTAACGATATTTTTTGCCGTCGATTACCATATTCGGCTCGCTGGCGTTTAGTTTTTGAATAAACTCCCGAACATCGTTCCAGCTTACCGATTCTACGGGATTATTTTCGCCTTTTACGCGCGAGGGATTAACGCCCATAATCGTCTGCCACTGCGCCTGCGTTACCTCGTATTTGCCCATATAAAACGGTTTGGATATAACGACCGTATGGGCGGGAGTTTCGTTGTCTTCGCATTGTTTGCCGCAACCCATCGTAAAACTGCCCGATGGGATCAAAACAAACTCTATCGCGCTCAAAGCGTCTGACGCTCCAAGATCGCCTCCGCCGGTAACGGGCGGTTCTTTGGCGCCCGCGCTTGGCGTCTCCTCTTTTTCAACCTCTACAAGCGCCAGTCTAAAACCTATATCGTTATCCGATTTATCTGGCGCAAAGCTGTCGCGGTACGCCGAACGCAAAGGGTCTGTACCAGCAGCCCACCTTCCGCCGCGAATAACGCGCTCGGCGCCGCTATCGGCGCCTTTTGGGTCGATCTCGGGGCTTTCTTTGTAGTAATTTGCGTCTTTCCAGTCGGCAGTCCATTCGTACACATTGCCCGCTATATCGTACAAGCCCCATTTATTCGGCAGCTTTTGACCTACGGGGTGGGTCGTTTTATCGGAGTTGCCTTTATACCACGCGTAATCGCCAGCCCGCGAATCTTTATCTCCAAAATAGTAGTTCGTATTCGCGCCCGCTCTGGCGGCGCATTCCCACTGCGCTTCGGTCGGCAGGGCGTAGCGGTATTGTTTGCCGCCGATTACTATATTTGGCTCTTTGTCGTTGAGCTTTTTAATAAACGCTTGCGCGTCGTTCCAGCTTACGCTTTCAACGGGGTTATCGCTCCCCTTAAACTCGCTGGGATTATCGCCCGTAATCTCAAACCATTGCGCCTGCGTTACCTCGTATTTGCCGATATAAAACGCTTTTGATATGGTAACCGTATGCGCGGGAGACGCATTACTTTGGCAACTATCGCCGCCGCAACCCATCGTAAAACTGCCTGATGGGATCAAAACAAACCGCGCGCCGATCGAGTTTTTGTAGGTTTTTATCGCTTCGTCTTTTTCAACCTCTACAAGCGCCAGCCTAAAACCTACATTATTGTCGCCTTCGCCGTCTAGTTCGCCGTAAGCGCGCTCCGAGGATCGCAAGCGTTCCGCGTCAAAATACCAACTGCCTCCGCGAGAGGCGTAAGATTTGCCGCTTAATGGTCCTTTGGGATCGTTTTGCGGGCTGTTTTTATAATAGTTTTTGTCGTACCAGTCGGCGGTCATATCCCACACATTGCCAGCCATATCGTATAAGCCCCATTTATTCGGCAGTTTTTGACCTACGGGGTGCGTCGTTTTATCGGAAACGCCTTTATACCAAGCGTAAGCGTCGTCGATCTGATCGCCCCAGTAATATCTTGTATTCGCGCCCGCTCTGGCGGCGTATTCCCACTGCGCTTCCGTCGGCAAAGCGTAGCGGTATTGTTTGCCGCCGATTATGATATTTGGCTCTTTATCGTTTAGCTTTTCTATAAACTTCAAAACCTCATACCAGCTTACGCTTTCAACAGGGTTATCGCGCCCCTTAAACTCGCTGGGATTAGCGCCCATAATCTCAACCCATTGCGTCTGCGTTACTTCGTATTTGCCCATATAAAACGCTTGAGAAATAGTAACCTCATGCAAAGGAAGCTCGTAATCTTTACAATTGTACCAGTTTGGATCGCAACCCATCTTGAAACTGCCCGCGGGGATCAACACAAACGCCGCGCCGATCGAATTTGTCGTTTCGCTCGGCTGCGTTACCGATTTAACCGGGGGAGTTGGCGCCGCGATCGTTTCGCTCGCGCCGTCGCTTGGCTGATTTGCGCTTTTCGCCGCGCAACCGATAAGCGCCAATATCGCCAAAACTGCCGCGGCAAACCGCTGGAATCGCGAGAAAACCAAAAAACGAGCAGAGATCATAAACGCCCCCAATTTACGCTATTTGACGGTTACGGAAAAACGCCGCGATACAATATCCATTCAAAACTTAAGCGGCGGCGCCTATTGTGCGATCGCGTCAAAAACGAGCTTTTTTGCGCCGCTCGCTTGTATGAATCAGATACGCCGCGCAGAGCGCCAAACCGCAGCTAACGATCAGCGCGCCAGCGTAGCCCACGAACTTTACGCCGTAGGCGAGCGATACGATCGAGCCTACATAAGCGCCGCCGCCGATGCCGATATTGAAAATGCCAGAATAGATCGAGTTTGCCACATCCGCCGCGTCCTTTGCCGCGGCGAGTATGCGCGATTGCAAACTCATAAAGATCATCACGACAAATATCCCCCACGCGAAGTTCAGAAAAAAGACGGCGTACAGGCTAACCGCGCTTAGCTCAAGCAGCGCGAGCGCGGCGATCAGCGCTCCAAGCGGAACGATTAGCGTCAATTTGGCGAAGCGATCGCCCCACAAGCCGTACAGATAGCTGCCAATCAGCCCCGCGCCGCCGCCGACAAGCAGCAGCCACGCCACGACCGATCGCTCGTAGCCTTTGGCTTCCAGAAACGGTCCTATATAGGCGTACGCCGTAAAGTCTCCCGTAACGATTACCGCGATCAAAACATAGACCCAGACGACATTGGCGCGCCTGAACAAGATCGGCAGGCTTTTGAAACTGCCCGCGTTATGGCAGGGCAGCGCGGGCAGCAGCTTTATGATCGCAAGCGCCGCGAGCAGGGCGATCGCGGCGATGATAAAAAAGGTAACGCGCCAGCCAAACGCCTGACCGATCGCCGTGCCGATCGGCACGCCCAGCACCATCGCCACCGAGCCGCCGGCGACAAGCGCGCCGATGGCTTTGCTCTTGCTCCCCTCCGGCGCCAGACGCACGGCGAGCGGTACCGTGATCGACCAAAAAATCGCGTGCGCGCACGCCACGCCAAGCCGCCCCGCGATCAAAACCTCGAAACTTTGCGCTAAGCCTATCAGCAGGTGAGAGGCGATGAAAACGGCAAACAGCGCGATCAGCAACCGTTTGCGCTCGATCTTCGCCGTCAGGATTGTCAGCGGTAGCGACAGCAGCGCCACCGTCCAAGCGTAGATCGTGATCATATAGCCGGTATGCGCGCTGTCCATATTAAAATCGGCGCTGATCGCGGTTAGCAATCCTACGGGCGCAAGCTCGGTGGTGTTGAAGATAAACGCCGAAAACGATAGGCTTGCCACCGCAAGCCAAGAAGTAGCTTTGTTCATTGCGGCGGATTGTATCAAACCCTCGCCGATCGCTTGTCCGCCCGCGTCAAACGACGCGGCGAATAAACAAGGCGCGATAATCCGCGCCGCCGCTCGAGCAAAATCTTGCCAGACAAGCGGCGGATCGGCGGTTTAGGAGAGTTCGGCGCGTACTTGTTTGGCGGCGGCGACCATATTTTCAAGCGATCTGTACGCCTCGTCCCAGCCTCGCGTTTTCAAACCGCAGTCGGGATTTACCCACAGCCGCTCTTTGGATATATAGCGCAGCGCCTTGCGAAGCAGATCGGCTATCTCTTCCGTAGAGGGAACGCGAGGGCTGTGTATATCGTACACGCCGGGTCCGACCTCGTTTTTGTACTCTTGCTTCTCAAACGCGCCCAACAGCGTCATCTTACTGCGGCTTGATTCTATGCTAACCGCGTCGGCGTCCATTGCGGCGATCCAGTTTAAGATCGAGTTAAACTCGCTGTAGCACATATGGGTGTGAATCTGCGTCTCGTCTTTGACGCCGGAAGCGGCAAGGCGGAACGAGTCCGTCGCCCATTTCAGATACGCCTGCGCGTCGGCGGCGTTTAGCGGCATACCCTCTCTAAGCGCCGCTTCGTCGATCTGTATAACCTTGATTCCAGCCGTTTCCAGATCGATAACCTCGTCGCGCACGGCAAGCGCGATCTGCTTGCATACCTCGCTGCGCTCCAAATCCTCGCGGACAAAGCTCCAGCACAAAATCGTGATAGGTCCGGTGAGCATTCCTTTCATCGGCTTTTTGGTGAGCGATTGCGCGTAGGTAATCCAGTCGATCGTCATCGGCGCTTTGCGATACACGTCGCCGTAGATCACGGGCGGCTTGACGCAGCGGCTACCGTAGCTCTGAACCCAGCCGTTTTGCGTAAAGCAAAAACCGCCCAGTTGCTGACCAAAATATTCGACCATATCGTTGCGCTCCCCCTCTCCGTGCGCGAACACGTCCAGCCCGAGCCGCTCCTGCTTCTCGACGCAATATTTGATCTCTAGCTTGATAGCGGCTACATAGTTCGCCTCGGTTATCTCGCCGCGCTTGAAGGCGAGGCGCGTTTTGCGGATCGCGTCGGTTTGCGGGAACGAGCCGATCGTGGTCGTGGGCAGCATGGGCAGATTCAGCCGCTTTTGCGCCTCGCGCCGCTTCTCGTAGGGCGATTTGCGCTCGAACATATCGGGCGTAACGCGCGCGGCGCGATCGCGAACCTGCGCGACATAGAGATCGGCGTCTTTTGCCGCCTCCTCGAACTCCGCTTGGCGTTTCGCCGCCG
>JAITEA010000175.1 GCA_031282285.1 Helicobacteraceae bacterium | reverse complement strand
CCTCCGATCGCGCGCCTATTTCGAGCGTTTTTCGGCGCTTTAAGTATTGGTTATGTAAAAAGCGAGGCGAATAATTGGGAGGAAGGATTAAATTATGTCTTTGCTTATCACCGAAGATTGTATAGCTTGCGACGCGTGTATCGACGAATGCCCTAACGGCGCGATTGACGAGGGCGATCCCGTCTATCTCATCGATCCAGATTTCTGTACCGAGTGCGTTGGGCATTACGACGAGCCCGCTTGCGTGGCGGTCTGCCCCGTCGATTGCATAACGCCCGACCCCGACAACTTAGAAAGCGCGGAAGAGCTCGCGCTGAAATATCAGAATTTGCAAAAAGAAGAGTAGCGTGGCGCGCGTTACCGCCGTAATCGACATAGGCTCCAACAGCGCCCGAATGGCGCTTTTTGAGCGCACGAGCCGTTACGGATTTCATCTGTTAAGAGAGGTCAAATCACGCGTAAGAATCGGCGAAAACGCCTACAAAAACGGCGGCGTTTTGCAGCCGGCGGCGATCTTGCGCGCCAAAAACGCGCTAGGCGATTTTGCCAAGCTCGCCAAATCCTACGGCGCGCGCAAGACGATCGTAGTCGCCACCAGCGCCGTGCGCGACGCGCCGAATCGATCGGAGTTTCTGCGCGTTACGCGCGAGGCGACCAGCCTGCAAATCCGCGTAATAAGCGGCAAAGAGGAGGCTAGACTCGGCGGGATCGCGGCGGCTAATTTGCTAGCGCTCAAAGACGGCGTTACGATCGACATCGGCGGCGGATCGACAGAGCTAGCGCTAATCAAAGACGGCGCGATCGCCGAAACGATCTCGTTTAATCTTGGAACCGTGCGGCTAAAGGAGCTGTTTTTCGACGAAAAGAACGACGCCAAAGGCGCGGCGCGGTTTGTTGAAGAGACGCTAAAAGCGCTGCCGCCCTCGTTTGCGAGCGAACGCATTATCGGCGTGGGCGGTTCTATGCGCGCGCTGGCAGATTCGATTATCAAGGCGGAAAACTACCCGCTGCCGGCTCTCCACGGCTTTGTTTTTTCGTTGCAAAACCGAGAGGATTATTTTGATCGGATCATAAAAAGCGATTTTAACGGGCTGAAAAGTTTCGGCTTCAAACCAGAACGATTCGATGTGATACGCGAAGGGACGCTGATCTTTAAGCTCGCCGCCAAAGCGATCGGCGCGAGGGAAGCGATAACCAGCGGCGCGGGCGTGCGCGAGGGCGCGTTTTTGAGCGATCTGCTTAGAAACAGCGGCGGCAGGCTGCCTCGCGGCGCGCAGCCAAGCCTGATCAGCCTGCTGGATCGCTTCGGCGGCGATAGCAAACAGACGCGCTGGCTGGCGGCGAACGCCGCGAAACTTTTCGAGGCTCTAAAGCCGCTGCATAGGCTGGACGACGAATGGCAAAAACCGCTGATCGCGGCGGCGAAGCTGATCGGAACGGGCGCGGCGATCGATCCGTATTACCCTTCGGAGCAAGAGAGCCTGCTGGCAAAAAACGGGCTCTCCTACGGCTTTACGCATCGCGATCGGCTGCTAATCTCTACATTGCTAAAGATTAGGCAGAAAAAAGAGCTGAACGCGTGGAGCCCGCCGAAAAATCTTGAAAAGCTGCTGCCCGAAGCAAAAACGGCAAAATGGCTGGCGCTGATTTTGCTAATCGCGCAGACGATCAATCTCGCGCGCGATCGCCCAAAGATCGACTACGAGCTAGAGGGCGCGGCTTTATCGATCGGCAAGGTTTCTTATCTTGGCGCGGAGGCGCTTGAGCGATTCAAACCGCCGTTTGATATAATACTTCGCATCGAGCGAAAAACCAGCTAAAACGGGAGAGACAATGAGTTACGGCGCGAAAGTTATTAGCAGATCGATCCTGATCGTTTTCTGCGCGGCGATCTGTAGTTTGTCGGCGGGCGAACGGCGGCTGCCCAACTGCGCGGGCGAGAACAACTGGGCTACCAACGTCGCTTTAACGGAGATGAAAAACGCCGGATTAATAGCCGGATTCGATAAGTTAAAAAATGTAACCACGACTTTGGTCGAACAAAAAACTATCGGCGCGTATCCAGACGGCGGCGGGGGAAATATCGTTATTTACAGAAGCGTCCAGCATATAGATATCCAGACCGACGACAACAAGACGATCAAAGCGCTAACCGTTAGCGACATATCCGACGAGGAGTGTTCTATGAACAGCCCTACAATTATTATAATCTACCCGCAAACGCGAGTTTTGTATATTGACAAAACCTATATAGAATCGGCGGCGCTAGATCGCCTTAAAAAGCAGAAAGCGCAATAAACGCTATATCCGCGCGTTCGCGGCGCAAAAGCCTACAAAAGCGCGTCAGATCGCAAAACGCGCCGCTCGTAAGAGACTAACTGCTAAGATCGCGCGCATTAAAAGGTCGTTTTATGCAAAACTTTACCAAAGTAGAAAGATTATCGCCCAAAAAAGCGCCCGCGCTTGAGCGGCTCGCGCACTTCGGAGAGATTTACTCGCTTTTTGACGGCGTAAAAGCGCCTACGCAAGCCGAGCGCTGCGTTCAGTGCGGCAATCCTTATTGCTCGGCGTTAGGCTGTCCGCTTCGCAACCATATCCCCTACTGGCTCAAGGCGATCGCCGAAAACGACGCCCGCGCCGCTTTTGCGCTCAGCAACGAAAACTCGCCTTTTCCAGAGATACTCGGTCGCATCTGCCCGCAGGACAGGCTTTGCGAAGGCGCCTGTACGCTTGGCGCGGACAACTTTGGCGCGGTGAGCATCGGCGCGATCGAAACGGCGATCACCGAGAGCGGGTTTTTGCAAGGCGCGACGATCGACTATCCCAAAATCAACTCCAAAAAGCGCGTGGCGCTGATAGGCAGCGGTCCGGCGTCGCTCTCCGCGGCTACATTTCTGGCGCGCGCCGGAGTGGCTGCGGAGATTTTTGAAAAAGACGACAGGGCTGGCGGGCTGCTGACCTACGGCATTCCAAACTTCAAGCTCGACAAACAAGTCGTCGCGCGCCGCTTTGAGTTTCTGACCAAAGCGGGCGTTAAGCTGCATCTTGGCGTCGAGGCGGGCAAAGATATAACGATGGGCGATCTAACCCGCCGGTTCGAGGCGATCTTTGTCGGCGTCGGGGCGCGCAAGAGCGTCAAGGCGGGCGTCGAGAACGAAAACGCCAAAGGGGTGATCGGCGCTATCGATCTGCTTAGCGCGGTTCAAGCCGAGCTGTTCGATCCTACGCGCAAAAACCCTTACGATCTGAAGGATAAAAAAGTCGTCGTAATCGGCGGCGGCGACACCGCGATGGACTGCGTAAGAACGGCGCTAAGACTTGGCGCGCGAAACGCGACCTGCGTCTATCGGCGCGGCGAAAGCGCGATGCCCGGCGGCAAAAAAGAGTATATCAACGCCAAAGAGGAGGGCGCGGAGTTTGTCTTTAACCGCGCTCCAAGCAAGATCGTCGTCAAAAACGGCGCGGCGATCGGCATCGAGTGCGAGGAGACCAAAGTCGCGGACGGCGCTCGCGGCAAGCTGATAGTCGTTAGCGGCAGCGCCGTAACGATCGACGCGGATATTGTCGTTACCGCGCTGGGCTTCGCTCATCAGGACAAATCGTGGCTTGAGGGCGTGAAACTAGCCGAAAACGGCGCGATTATCGTCGACGAGAACGGGCGTTCGAGCGACAAGCGGATTTACGCCGGCGGCGACGCGGCGCGCGGCGCGAGTTTAGCCGTCAACGCCGCCGCGGACGGCAAAAAAGCCGCTTTCGCCATTATACGGGCGCTGTTAGCCTAAGCCAAATGGAACCCTTTATCGAGGCGGCGATCGAGGCTAACGAGGCGATCGCTACGCTCCTGCGCGACAATAAAGACGACGCGCTATTCTACCCCGCCAAAGAGGGCGAGGATGGGATCGGCTACGGCGGCGACCGGAGTTTGAATATAGATCTGGTTGCTGAGGATATTTTTATCGACCGCTTAAGCCGTTTTGGGCGCATAAACTCCGAAGAGCGCGGTCCGATCGGCGACGGCGCGGACGAGATCGTAATCGACCCGATCGACGGCAGCGCCAATATCGCCTCGGGCGTGCCGTATTACGGCGCGTCGATCGCGCTCAAACGCGACGGCAAGGCGATCTGCTCCATAGTCTGCAACCTCGCCAACGGCGAGTGCTTTATCAAAGCGTATGGCGACGCCTACCGCCGCAATCTGTTTTGCGCCGGCAAAAAGCCGATCGGACGCAACCTGAAACCGCTTGTGGGCATTTTTGAAAAGGCGTATTCGCACCCCAAAGCCGTCGCCGTGATGCGAAAAAACGGCTTGAAGTTCAGAAGCCCGGGCGCGCTGGCGCTTTCGCTCGCGTATGCTAGGGACGCGCGCTTTGTGCTGGCGCTTGGGCGTTCGAGGGAATATGATATAATCGCCGGATTGCATCTATGCGACGATCTGAATGTTTTTGCGGGCGAAAAACTTATTGTAGTCAGCTCTGATCGGTTGATTTTTGAGCGGCTGAAATCGATTTTTAGCGAAGGCGACGAATGAACATCGGCGATCTTTTTAGGCGCGCGAAGCGCGAGCGACCTGATACCAAAGAAGCGCCAAGCCACTGGATTAAATGCAAAAAATGTCAAGCTATTATGTACTACAAAGAGGTCGCCGCCAAGCGCTATGTCTGCCCCAAGTGCGGGTTGCATATGCGCATTAGCGCGAGCGATCGCATCGAGGCGTTAGCCGACGAGGGAAGTTTCACGGAGTTTGACGAACAGCTTAAAGCGGTCGATCCGCTCTCTTTCAGCGACAAGAAAAGCTACGCGCAACGGCTAGAAGAGGGCTACAAGAAAACGGGGCGGCGATCGGCGGCGATCGCGGGCGAATGCGCTATAGAGGGCGTAGCGGCGCAGCTTGTCGTGTTTGATTTCGACTTTATGGGCGGATCGCTGGGCAGCGTGGAGGGCGAGAAGATTACCCGCGCCGTCAATCGCGCCGTGGAGAAGCGGCAGGGGTTGATTATCATCAGCGCAAGCGGCGGGGCGCGTATGCAAGAATCCACCTTCAGCCTGATGCAGATGGCAAAAACGAGCGCGGCGCTGAAAAAACTCGCCGCGGCTAAACTGCCGTTCATTTCCGTGCTAACCGATCCGACCTTCGGCGGCGTTAGCGCCAGCTTCGCGTTTCTGGGCGATGTCATCATTGCCGAACCCGGGGCGATGGTGGGCTTTGCTGGCGCGCGCGTGATCAAGCAAACCATCGGCGCCGATCTGCCCGAAGGTTTCCAAAGCGCCGAGTTTTTGCTCGATCGCGGGCTGATCGATATGATCGTAGATCGCGAACGGCTCAAAACGACTCTAGCCGATCTGCTCCGCTTTACGATCCGCCCCGAACGATCCGAACGATCCGTCCCAAATGACGATCGAGATTAGGTATATAGGCAAAGATAACGGCGCTCAATTTTCGCAAGCGCAGACGCGCTACGCCAAGCTGATCGCGCCCTATGCCAAGCTAAGCGTAACGCCCGTCTGGAACGGCGCGATTGAAAAGGCGCAAAAGATTGGCTTTGCGGCGGCGCAAGAGGCTTACGCGCGCGCTTTTTCGCCGCGTTCGGGCTACGCGATCGCGTTAAGCGCGGAGGGCAAATCGTTTGACTCGGCGGGTTTTGCCGCGCTGATCGCAAGCCGCGCCTCGTTTTGCTTCTATATCGGCGGCGCTTACGGGCTTGATCGCTCCTTTTGCGAAAGTTGCGATCTTTGCGTCTCGCTTTCGCCGCTTACCTTCTCGCACGATCTGGCGCGGATCGTTTTGCTCGAGCAGCTCTACCGCGCCTTCGCTATCAACGCCCGCCACCCATACGACAAATAACGCTTGTGATTTATAATTACCGTTTGCGAAAGGAATATTATGCGTTCAATATCGCTTGTTTTAGGCAGCGGCGGCGCGCGGGGATACGCGCATATCGGCGCGATCGAGGCGCTAACCAAACGGGGTTACGAGATAAAATCCGTTAGCGGCTGCTCTATGGGCGCGCTTGTCGGCGGGATTTACGCCGCGGGTTATCTGGAGGAGTTCAAGCGTTTCGCGCTGGAGCTAGACTGGATGAAAGCGCTGAAGCTGGTCGATCTCTCGCTGTTTTCGTCTGGCGGCGCGATCAAAGGCGAAAAGATTTTCGAGAAAATCGCGCCGTTTTTTGGCGATAAAAAGATCGAGGAGCTTCCTATTCGTTTCACCGCCGTGGCGACCGATCTCGACGGCAAAAAGGAGGTATGGTTTCAGGAGGGCGATCTGAAAACCGCCATTCGCGCGAGCATCGCCATACCCACGATCTTTACGCCCGTCTATCACAACTCGCGGGCGCTGGTGGACGGCGCGGTTTTGAACCCGCTGCCAATCGCGCCCACGATGAGCGATCACACCGAGGCGATCGCGGCGGTTAATCTCTGCTCTAGCTATTCGGCGCCGCGTCATTGCCCTTTGCCGATCGAGCCGGAGCCCAAAACCTTTATGCGACGGCTGGAGAAATGGCTGATCGAACGCGGCTTATGGAGCGCGCAAACCGAGGAGAGCATCACGCGGCTGGAAATCCTTCAGCGTGTGATCGAGGCGATGCAAGACGCGATGACGCTTTACAAAATGGCTGGTTATATGCCGGATATTTTGGTGGAAATACCAATCGAAAGCTGCCGGACTTACGATTTTCATAAAGCCAAAACGATGATAAAACTAGGCTACGATCTGACGATACAAGCCATTAACGCCTACGAAGCGCGCTCAAAAACCGCCTGAACCATAACGAGTTTCTATTTTTATGGGGCGGTTTATTTTTGCTTGGCGTAGTCAAACGAGATATTAAAGATAATGATAAAGCACAATATATGCGCGCGCGTCGCAAAAATCGCGCTTTCTTTTAATGTAGGCGGCGCTTTATGATCTTCTATAAATATTTTAGCGGGCAATATACTTGGCAAAATCGCGACTATTATAAAGCCAATATTGTAAAACCATCATAAGCGCGTATTTGATCGTATCTCCCCCGACCAAAGAATGTTTGCGATTTGGCGCAACGCTAAGCCCGTAATTATAACTGGCGCTAACTCTTGCCCGTCGTTAAACAGCGCCTTGTTGTTTTCATAGTCTGCGTTAAGGAAGGCTTCGTAGATCTCGGCGCTATACTGAGCTATAGCCAGAACAGATAACAGTTTGCCGTATATGGGCCTGAACATATTCGTGGTCATAGGATTTTTCAGCGCGATCGTTACGGCTTCATATAGAGGTCTGGTCTTGAAAAGGGAGGCGAAATAGGCGATAAGGACAGAGGCGGTTATCAGATCGCTTGTTAGCTCCGTATAATCTGATATGACCATGGATTTATCGGAAAAGAGAGCTTCGCCT
>JAITEA010000083.1 GCA_031282285.1 Helicobacteraceae bacterium | reverse complement strand
ATTGGGTAGGCGTATGTTGCTTTATTGGAACGGCAAAGAGTATAAAACAGAGTCTTTGGGTTGGGGAGAGCAAGATTGGTACTAACCCATCCAATCCAAATGTTATACAACAAATATAGTTTAATCGTTTTAGCGCTAACGCTTGCTTTAGCGTTAAACGCTTGCGCCGTCGTTTCCGTTAATAGCGGCGATCAATGTGTGGACTTTGGAGAAAATGTAAAGGTAAAGGCGATCTGATAAAATCAACTTTTGATCTAAACGGCGATGGAGTTAAAGACAGAGTTGTCTTACTTTCGATCAGTAAAAACTCAAAATTTACCCGAAAGGAAACCGCATATTGATCCGCTTGGATCGGGGATAAATACGGGCGAAATCAGATCGACATATCTATCCGATTGCGCTGGGCTTAGCATACTCTGCTTATAGCGTCAAAGGCGGCGCGAAGCGTAGCGCGCCGCCTGAGACTACGAGGTTAAAAGAGCGAGAGCAGCACGCCCGCCGCCACAGCCGAACCGATCACGCCGGAGACATTTGGTCCCATCGCGTGCATCAGCAGGAAGTTGTGCGGGTTTGCCTTCTGCGCCTCTTTTTGCGAGACTCTAGCCGCCATTGGCACGGCTGAAACGCCCGCGCTGCCGATCAGCGGATTGATCGGGTCTTTGCTGAGCTTGTTCATAATTTTCGCCATAACCACGCCCGCGGCGGTACCAAACGAAAAGGCAAGCAAACCCAAAACGACGATCGCAAGCGTCTCGGGGATCAAAAACTTATCCGCCGCCAGCTTAGAGCCGACCGAAAGCCCCAAAAAGATCGTAACGATATTGATCAGCGAGTTTTGGAGCGTATCGTTTATGCGCTCGATCACGCCGCACTCTCGCGCCAGATTGCCAAAGCAGAGCGCGCCCATCAGCGGCGCCGCGTCGGGCAGGAACAGCGCGCACAGAACGACCAGCGAGATTGGAAACAGTATTTTTTCCACTTTGCTGACTTCGCGCAACTGCATCATTTTGATCTCGCGCTCTTTTTTCGTCGTCAAAGCGCGCATAATCGGCGGCTGAATCAGCGGCACCAAAGCCATATACGAATACGCCGCCACCGCGATCGCGCCCAAAAGTTCCGGCGCTAAGCGCGAAGCGACGAATATTGATGTTGGTCCGTCCGCGCCGCCGATAATGCTAATCGCCGCCGCCTGTTTCAGATCGAAGGTGAACAGATCGGTATATTGCCCGACCACTACGGCTAACACCAGCGTGCCGAATATGCCAAACTGCGCCGCGCCGCCAAGCAAAGCCGTTTTTGGATTGGCAAGCAGCGGTCCGAAATCGGTCATCGCGCCCACGCCCATAAAGATCAGCAACGGAAACAGCCCGCTGGATATGCCCATATTGTACAAAACGCCAAGAAACCCGTTAGGTCCAGCCATATCCGCTATGGGTATATTCGCCAGCAGACCGCCGAAGGCAATCGGAAGCAGCAGCAAAGGCTCGTATTGTTTGGCTATGCCCAGATAAAAGAGCAGGAAACAGATGAAAAACATCACCAACCGCCCCCAAGTCTGCGCGAACGGGCTTACATCTTTGCCAAACTCGTTTTTCACATTCTCTTTTGGGGTTAGCAGCGCTTTCACGCCCGTACTGTCTATTAACCCCAAAAACATATCGCCCAGCGGTTTTGCCTCGTACACATCCGCTCCGCCTTTTTCGGTCGTCGCGTTGATTTCAACCGCGGCGGCGCCCGCGGAGATCGCGAAGGCAAACGCGCTTAGAAGCGCCGATAAAAACAGCTTTCTCATCATAATCCTTAAGCGGCAATCGTTACAAGCGGTTGTCCCGTTTGCACTTTCGTCCCGACGGGCGCGTCGATAGAGACGACGACGCCGTCGGAATCGGCGAATATCTCGTTTTCCATCTTCATAGCTTCCATAGCTACCAAAATATCGCCGTTTTTGACCCGATCGCCCGCGTTTTTCAAGATTCTTATCACTACGCCGGGCATCGGCGCGGCGATAATATGCGTTTTGCCGCTAGGCGGCGGAACGCTCGCGTTGCCAACCGCGATCTGCTCGCCGCTTGCCGCGCTTAACTCCGCGATCCTGCCTTCGGCGACCTTGACGAAGTAGGTTTGCCCTTCGACGACGATCGTAAACTCCTCCGCGCCGATAGCCGGTTTCGCCGCCGCGTCGGATTTGAGACGGACGCTTCCTTTGGCTTCGCCGAGCAGGAACTTGATCCCCTTGTCGCCGCACGAGAGAACGATAAACACATTCTCGTCGCTTACCTCAAGATTGTTGGAAGTTAGCCGTTCTTTCGCCCATTTGCTCGATTTTTTCTCGTCGCGATCGGCGATATCGATCGCGTTTTCGGTAGTAGCCGGCAGTTTAAGCTGCTCGGAAGCAAGCGCGACAATAGAGGGATCGGGCGCGACGGGCGTTTTGCCGAAGTAGCCCAAAACCATTCTGCCGTAGCCGTCGGCGATCTTTTTCCATTTGCCGAAAGTCGCGTTGTTGAACGCCTGTTGAAAATAAAACTGGCTCACCGGCGTAACCGAAGTGCCGAAACCGCCCTTTTCCACCACCTCGCGCATCTGCTCGATCACGGCGGGGAACTTGTCCAGACAGTTGTTGTCGCGCATCATCTGCGTGTTTGCCGTAAGCGCGCCGCCGGGCATCGGCGAAAACTGAATGATCGCCGAAACCTGCGTCGCTTCCGGCGGGATAAAGTAATCTTGCAGCGCCTCTTTCAAGATCGCTTCGCTCTCCAAAACCTTATCAAGATTAAGCTCTTCTTCCAGATGGTTGCCCAGCGTAAACTTTGAACCTCTAAGCGCGTGCGCCATCACCAGAATATCGGTGTGCGCCGTGCCGCCGCTGACCGGTTCGCGGTCGAGATCGACGCCGTCGGCGCCGGCTTCGATCGCCGCGAGGTAACACGCCAAACCGATACCCGCCGTTTCGTGCGTGTGGTAGCGGATATGCGTATCCTTGCCAAGCAGCTTGCGCGCCGACGCGATCGTTTCGTAAACCTTGCGCGGGTTTGCCGTCCCCGAAGCGTCTTTGAACGCGACCGAATCGTAGGGAATGCCCGCGTCCAAGAAACTTTTTAGCGTCTTTTCGTAGAACGCCGCGTCGTGCGCGCCGACGCACCCGGGCGGCAGGTCCATAACGGTAACGGTTAGCTCGTGACTAAGTCCGGCGTCTTTGATCGCCTTAGCCGAATACTCCAGATTGCGCGCGTCGTTGAGCGCGTCGAAGTTGCGGATCGTGGAAATGCCGTGCTTTTTGAACAGCCGAGCGTGCAGATCGATAATCTCGCGCGATCCCGTGTCCAGACCGACATAGTTCACGCCGCGGGAGAGCGTTTGCAAGATCGCGTCTTTGCCCGCGATCTGGCGGAACTTGTCCATCATATCGAAGGCGTTTTCGTTCAGGTAGAAAAAAAGCGCCTGAAATCTCGCGCCGCCGCCCATCTCAAAATGCCTGATGCCCGCGTCGATCGCCGACTGAATAGTGGGCATAAAGTCCTTCATAAAGACCCTTGCGCCGAAAACCGATTGGAAGCCGTCGCGATAGCTTGTGTCCATTACTTCTATGATTTTATTTTTAGCCATAACAACCCCTTAACCGCGCTTCTTTTTATATTCGTCGATCGCCGACAGCGCGATCTTTTGCAGCGTCGCGTCCGAAATCTTCGCGTTTTGCGCCGCCTCGACTCTTTTTGCCTGCGGGAAAAATCGCGTCAAAAACCAACCTTGCGCTTTAAGAAAAAAGATCATAAAACACAAGAAAGCAAAGACTGTCGCCATTCCGACAAGCATAATCTTTGCAGCCTCCAAAATCAAAGTACCGCTTTCCACACTTTGTCCTTTTACTACGCTTATTGATACTCGCCGATAGCGGCGAATACGACTTTTTGCAATGGCGCGCCCAAAACTTTTGGCTCTGAGGCGTCAAATGCCGACTGCCCCCTTGTGAGAGGCAGCTTGTCGAAAACCCTGCCCCAGCCTGAGAGCGCCGCTAAAGCGATCGCCAAGCCAAGGCGCCAAGCGCGTCGATAAACGCTTTTGACTTATTTTGTCCTTAGGCGCGATGAGACGCCTTTGTTCGATCCTCCTTCCGATTGATCTATTTTAGTCTTGCCAAAAAGCTCTCGTAATAGCTTACCTCAATTTTCATTTAACGATATAGCGCCCAGCGATTCAAACGAAGCGCTCAAGTCAATTTCAGCGTGGCTTAGGGTAACGATGTCGAGGTTGAACCGCTCGAATATCTGCGCGATCGATCGGCGCAGCAGCGGATCGACGATCAAGATCGCGGGCGAAACGCCTTTGGCGATCACCTCCTCTTTCTTGGCTCTGGCGGCTTGCACCAGCGCGTTAATCTCATTGACGCTAAGCAGCAGATTGCGCGCGCCGTTTTGATCTTTGAGCTTATCGAGCATCTTCTGTTCGGCGTTAAAATCCAGCGTGAGAATACGCATAACGCCGCCTTCGGTTCTGTACATATTGGTGATCGTGCGCGCCAGCCTCGATCGCGTCTGTTCGGTGAGGATTTCGGGATTTCTCGTCGCGCCCGCGCAGTCGGCTATGCACTCCATAATGGTCAGCATATCTTTGATCGGAATCTTTTCGTGCAGCAGGTTTTTCAGCACGCTCTGGATCAAGCCCACGCTTCCCGCCGCCTTCAGCGCGTCTTCCGCTACGGTTGGGTACTCCTTTTTGAGCGCGTCGATCAGCTTTTGCGTATCTTGGCGGGTGAGCATCTCTTCGGCGTATTTCTTGACCAGCTCGGCAAGGTGCGTGGTGATCACGGTAGAGGGATCGACGACCGTGTAGCCTTTGACGATCGCGTCGTTCTTTTTGTCGCCGTGAATCCAGATCGCCTCTAGCCCGAACGCGGGTTCTTTGGCGGCTACGCCGTCGATCGCGTCGATGGCAAGCCCGCTGTTGATCGCCATAAACTGCCCGGGATAGACCTGCCCGTTTCCGATCGATACGCCCTTGAGCATAATCTCGTAGCTGTTTGGCTCCAACTGAAGATTGTCGCAGATATACACCTGCGGCATCAGAAAACCAAACTCGCCCGCCACCTTGCGCCGCATAGCGCGAATGCGATCGCTTAGATCGCCGCCCTGTTTGTCGTCGGCGAGCTTGATAAGCTGGTAGCCCATATCCAGCTCCAATATCTCCACCTTCAAAACGCGCTCCAATGCGATCTCCTCCTCTTTGGCGCGCTCCTCGGGCGTTTTCTCTTTGGCTTTGGGCGCGCTCTCTTTCGCGTCGCCTTTTCTGCGCGAGGGTTTAAGCGCCGCCGCCGCGCCGCCGCCGCCGCTTGAAAGATCGCCGAGCCACGGCGCTTTGCCTTTGAGCCAAGCGCTGATCGCGCCGTCTTGCGAATCGCGGATCAAAAGCGATGTGAGCAGAAAGCTAAGCCCGATAAAGCCGAGCGAGAGCGTCGGCAGACCCGGCACAGCCGCGAAAAGCAGCAGGATAAGCCCCACGATCATCAGCGTTTTGTAATCGCGCCCAAGCTGCGCGATCGCGCCGCTGGCGAAGTTGGACGCCTCGTCTTTGCTGGCGCGGGTGATGATGATGCCCGTGGCGGTGGCGACAAGCAGCGCTGGGATCTGCGCCACAAGCCCGTCGCCGATCGTCAGCAAGGTGTAGGTTTCCACGCTCTGGGCGATAGAGAGATCGTTTTGAAACGAGCCTATCAAAATGCCGCCCACGATATTGATGATCGTAATGATAATGCCCGCGATCGCGTCGCCTTTGACAAACTTGCTCGCGCCGTCCATCGCGCCGTAGAAGTTAGCCTCGCCCACGATCTCTTGACGGCGATTTTTGGCTTCCTTCTCGTCGATCAGCCCCGCGTTGAGATCCGCGTCGATCGCCATCTGTTTGCCCGGCATCGCGTCCAAGCTAAAACGCGCCGCCACTTCGGCGACGCGGGTCGAGCCGTTGGTTACTACCATAAAATTGACAAGCACTAATATGATAAAGACGATAACGCCGATCACATAGTTGCCGCCCACGACAAAGGCGCCGAAGCTGGCGATAATCTCGCTGACCGCCTCCGCGCCGTTATGCCCCTCGCTTAGGATCATACGCGTCGTGGCGATATTGAGCGCGAGCCTAAAGAGCGTTACCAGCAAAATCAGCGTCGGATAGGTGGAAAAATCGGTCGGCTTGGCGATAAAGATCGAGATTAGGATAATCAGCGTGGCGATAGAGAGCGAAACCGTCAGCAGCAGGTCTAAAACCCAGCTTGGCAGCGGCACGATAATGATCGCCATAATGCCGACGACGAACAGGACGATCGTCAGGTCTTTGAGCGCGAACAGCGGCTTGATAAACGGGATAACGCGGCTTAGCAGGGCAAACGAGGTAGCGCGCGCCATCAGTCGCTAATCAGATCGGCGATTGTGGTGGCGGCTAACATATCGTCGATCTTGGATTGAAGGCGGTTGAGAAACGGCCAGATAAGGCAGAGCGAGCTTTTCGCCTCGCCGCTTGGACAGTTGCACAGCGCCGCCGAGCAGGTGAAAACCATAGCGCAATGATCGTCCACGGCGCGCAGCAGCGCCTCGATCGTGATCTCGCTTGGCGTTTTTGCCAGCACGAAACCGCCGCCCGCGCCCTTGCGAGAGGTTAAAATGCCCGCTTTGGCGAGCGACTGCAAAACCTTTGCCATAAAGCTATAAGAGAGTTTAAGATCGCCAGAAAGCGTTACCGCGTCGGTCGCGCCCTCTTGCTTGCTGATAGCTATAATCGCCATCAAGGCGTATTCGCTCGCTTTGGTAAATAGCATTCGTTTTTGGCTTCCTTGCGTTTAATCATTCGCGTAACGCCTCGCCTTTACGCGCCGCGCCGCCGTATTTTGGACTTAAATAATCGTATTATAGGCTTGTTTGTTTCAATTCTCCCCCGCCCTGCCCCAAAACTTGCGGCGCTGGCGATAATATCGCGCCCGCGCTTGCCCAAAACCGCCGCTACCGCTCGCGTTTCGCGTTCAGGATTGCGAAGTCCGCCCCGCAGCTTATAGTAACCCGCTAACCAAAGAGGCGCTGAACGCCTTACGCGGCAAATATCGGCTTGCGCGGCGATCTTGGCTTTTAGATCGTCGTCAGCTACAATGCAATCTATGGTTTATGATTTTTCGGGCGATAGTATTTTTTCGCTTATATTTGCGCTCCTGTTTTTCTGGTGGATTTGGCGCAAAGGCGAATAAACTCAAATTTGACTATCGTTACGCTTTTATCGTATCGAGAAACGGGCTTGTTTTTCAATTCCCGCTCGCGTTTAGCCGCGCAATTTGCCCTAGACGCTCGTGAGCGCAAAAACGCAAAGGCGCAAGGCGGCGGGTTAATGCAGGAAATGCCGGACGC
>JAITEA010000245.1 GCA_031282285.1 Helicobacteraceae bacterium | reverse complement strand
CGGAATGTTCCGGCTTCGTCCCACACGCGGATTTCATAAACGCCTTTTCCTATAGAGGGCATAGGTTTCCAGTCGGAAGGTTCGCCGCCATACTGAACGATCTGTAGCTGCCGCCCCGCGTCTTGCCTTGCTTTGTCGGGAAACTCCCGCAGGCGTTTAGCGCTGTCTCCTACGAATACAAGTCGTTTCATATTCGCGATTATACTGAATCTTGTATAAAAAACCAATCTAAAGAATTGGCTTTTATTTGTCGTTTATGGGGGTTAGGAGGGTTTCGT
The DNA here is from genome assembly GCA_031282285.1 of Helicobacteraceae bacterium. Taxonomy (GTDB): domain Bacteria; phylum Campylobacterota; class Campylobacteria; order Campylobacterales; family SZUA-545; genus JAIRNH01. The sequence goes on along the minus strand of JAITEA010000245.1, from coordinate 13,809 downwards.
AGTAGCCGATAAACTGCTTCGCGACGCGTCCGCTCCGGCTGGCGCGCGCTTGGGCGAATCGTTTTGCTTCCAGCATAAGCGCGGCAAGATCGCCGCCGTAATCTTTGAAATGCCGCTCGACCATCGCCAGATACTCCTCTTCGCCGCCGGCGTAGAACGAAAGCGTCAGACCGAAGCGATCCGAAAGCGAGAGCTTTTCCTCGACGACGTCGGCAAAATGCAGTTCGCCGCCCGTTCCCGCCACGATCGCGCCGTCGTTGTCGCTAAGGCTTTCGCTCACCAGATGGCGGCGGTTGCTGGTGGCGTAAACTTTGATATTTTCAGGCGGAAGTTCGATAGAGCCTTCCAAAATCCGCTTCAGCCCTTTGTAGCCGCGCTCGTCGTTTTCAAAGCTCAGATCGTCGCAAAAGAGTATAAATCTAAACGGCTCGTTCTCGATCAGATCGGCAATCCGCGGCAGTTTCGCCAGATCGTCGCGATCGACCTCGATCAGCCGCAAACCTTCGCCGCGAAGCGCGTTGAAAACCGCCTTGATCAGGCTGGATTTGCCGCAGCCGCGCTGCCCCCACAGCAAAGCGTGATTGCAGCTTTCGCCGCGCAGGAAGCGGCGCGTGTTGTTCAGCAAAAGCTCCTTTTGCCGCTCTATGCCAAGCAGATCGCTTAGCGCGATCGGATCGAGCCGTTTAACCGCCTTGAAATCCGACTCGCGCCAGATCGCCGCGCAAACCTTGCCCCAGTCGATCATCGCGTCAGTTTTTTGCCAGCCTCGAGATGGAGCGGGTTGATCTGGTATTTGCCGCCTGCGATCTCGGCGATGGATTTGTAGATCATCTTGGAGTTTTTGTAGCAGACCACCTCGCCGCTTCGCCCTTCCAGCAAGCCGTCGATAGCCAGCGTGGCAAACTCGAAGCCCATCAGCCGATCGTGTACCGTCGGGCTGCCGCCGCGCTGAATATGCCCCAGCGTCGTCAAGCGCGACTCCATACCGATCTCGTCTTCAAGCCATTCGGTAAGCTGCGAGGCAAATTTAACCCCTTCGGCTACGATGGCGATAATATAGGTGCGCCCCGCCTGAACCTCGCGCTTAAAGCGCCTGCCCAAACTATCCAGATCGTAGGGCAGTTCGGGGATAAGGCATATCTCCGCGCCGCTGGTAAGCGCGCTCACCAGCGCCAGATAGCCGCAGTCGCGCCCCATAGTCTCGATCACGAAGGCGCGCTTAAAGGAGCTCGCCGTGTCGCGCACGTCGTCGATCGCCTGACGGATAATGTTCAGCGCCGTGTCCGCGCCAAGGCAGTAATCGGTGCCGAAAATATCGTTGTCGATAGTGGCGGGAATACCGATAAACGGCACGCCAAAATCGCGGTAAAACACGTCGAGCGCGCGAAAGGAGCCGTCGCCGCCGAAAACGACGAGTTTGTCTATATCGTGCGAGCGGAGATTGTCGTAGGCGCGCTGACGCCACTGCTTGTCGAAAAATCGTTTGGAGCGCGACGATCGTATGATCGTGCCGCCTTTGTAAATAATGCCGGAAACGTCTCTATGAGCGGCGGGCTTGATGCGATTGTCGATCATACCCTCCAGCCCGTCGTAGATAAGATATGGTTTCAGCCCCTTTTCCAAACTATGCTCGACAAACTGCTTGACGCCGGGGTTCATACCCGCGCTGTCGCCGCCGCTTGTCATAACCGCGATTGCGCTCATATACGCCTTTCTATTTAAAGTTTTTTTCTAAAATCTGTTTGCCAAGCTCCACGCCCGGCTGATTGTATGTGCTTACGCCAAGTTTGACGCCAACCAGCGAAGTTAAAAGTTCGTAATACATAAACAGCGCGCCCAGATGATACTCGTCGAGCCTGTCGATCGCAAGCTCGTCGCAGGGCGTCCCCGCGCTTTTCACCGCTTCCAGCGTGGCGTCGGCTTGCGCGTTGATCAGCCGCTCGAACGGCTGGTTATCGACAAAATCGTTTTTCTCCAGCCCGCTTAGCGCGATCGCGGGGATAGACAGGTTGCGTTTGAAATCGCGCACCTTGATAAATGTTACAGTTTTATCCAGCGGTCCTTCCATGATCAGTTGCAAAAACGAGTGCTGATCGACGCTGCCGATAAGCCCGACGGGCGTAAAGCCGACGCGTTTTTTGCGCTTGTCGATCTTGCCAAGGCTCTCGCCCCATAGCTGCACATACCATTTCACAAACTCCTCGAAGCCGCCGGCGTAGGCAAACAGCGCGTTGATACTCTTGCCGGAGCTTGCGATAAAGCTAGATTTCGCCGACAGCGCCAGCGGATCGTCTTTGAAAAAGTCGTCGCGCGTAGCTTTCGCGCCCTCGAGCAGTTTTTCCACATTGTAGCCCGCAAGTTTCAGCGGCGCCAGACCGACCGCGCTTAAGACCGAAAACCGCCCGCCGACGGATTTTGGAATATGAAAGCGGCTGACTTGGTTGCTATGCCCAAGCCTGTCTAGCGGCGAACCCTCGTCGGTGATAAAGGCGAACTGATCGGCGCACGAGCTATCCAACCCGCTTTTGCCAAGTCTCGACAGCAGCAGTTTGAAAATAGAGATCGTCTCGATCGTGCCGCCGCTTTTGGAGACGATAAAGATAAACGATCTATGCAGGTTGATCTTGTCAAACGCCGCGCTAAGCTCGATGGGATCGCCGTTTTCCAAGAAGATCAGCGTTTTGTTGTTCCTCTGCGGCAGGTGGCGCAGGAAGCGATCGGCGGCTTTGGCGCCCAGCGACGATCCGCCGATGCCAACGACGATTATATTGTCAAAGCCCGCCGTTTTTTTGGCGAAGGTTTCAATCTCGCCAAGCAACGCGTCTTGCGAATCGGGCAGATCGTAATACCCGCTTAACTTTTGCTCCCGTTCGGCTTTAAGAGCCGCTTGATCCGCTTTAAGATCGCTCTTGGCTTCGTAATAAATCTGCGCGGCAATCATAGTAAGCCTCCTCTTGTAAGTGATTGATGTATTGTAGCGCGATTGTCAAACGCTTTTACTGAAACGGCGTTCCAAAGCGCCCGATTTTTTAAGATATTTATCAAAATGCATAGCGATATTGCGAATAAGCAATCTGCCCGTGGCGCTCGCCTCTATGCGGCGGTTCGCGACGCTAAGCAATCCGTCGGCTTCGAGCGCCGATAGAGCCGAGAGCGCGTCGGCGAAGTAGCTTTCAAACTCGATATTAAACTCCCTCTCGATCTCGGCAAACTCCAGCGCGAAAAGGCTCATAAGCCCCATAATTACCCTTTTGCGAAGCCGATCGTCGCTATCCAGCGAAACGCCGCGCATAACGGGCGGCTTGGCGGCGTCGATAGCGATCTCGTAGTCGTCTTTGTCGCGGAAGTTCTGCGCGTAGAAATCCTCGCCCTCGCTTATGCTCGTAACGCCAAAGCCAAACAGATCGCACCCCTTGTGCGTCGAGTAGCCCTGAAAATTGCGATGCAGTTTGCCCTCTTTGAGCGCGACGCACAACTCGTCGTTTGGTTTGGCGAAGTGATCCATACCGATCATCTCAAACCCGCCCGCGCCAAATAGCTCCACGGCGATCTGAAGCATCTTCAGCTTCTCCGCGGGGGACGGAATGGTAGTCTCGTCGATCTTGCGCATCGTTTTTTTCAGCCACGGCATATGCGCGTAGTTAAACAGCGCCACGCGATCGGCGCCAAGCTGCAGCGCCTGCTCGATCGTGCGGCGAAAGCTTGCGGCGTTTTGAAACGGCAGCCCGTAGAGCAGATCGATATTCACGCTCTGAACGCCGTATCTGCGCGCCGTCTCCACCGATCTGGCGTTGAGATCGTAAGGCTGAATCCTATGCACCGCCTCCTGCACTTTGAGATCAAAATCCTGAACGCCGAAGCTGATTCGATTAACGCCCCCTTCGGCTAAAACCTTCATCTGCTCCTCGGTAAAAAAGCGCGGATCGATCTCTACGCCAAACTCGGCGTTTTTGTCGATATTAGAAAATTCCGCCCTGATCGCGGCGATAATACTCCCAAGCTGCGCCGCGCTGAAAAAAGTCGGGGTGCCGCCGCCAAAGTGAATCTGCGCCACGCGCCGTTTGAGATTCAGCCTCTCGCCCATAATGGCGATCTCGCGTTCAAGATAGCCGATATAGCGATCTTTCAGCTCCTCTTTGCTGGTGTAGATCGCGTTGCAGCCGCAGAAGTAGCACGCCGAACGGCAGAATGGCAGATGAAAGTAGATCGACAGATCGCGCCCGCTTTGGTTGGAGCGTTCGATATGTTTTCGCAGATCCTCAAGCGACCAGTCGTCTTTGAACTCCGGCGCGGTCGGATAGCTCGTATAGCGCGGGACGGGCGCGGAGTATTTCGCTAATTTTTCGTAGTCGATCATCGCTTAAACCAGCGCAAGTTTGATCGCCTCCTCGATACGCGTAACGGGGAGAATCTCAAGGGCGCTTTTCACCTCGTCGGGTATCTCGTCGAGATCGGTTTCGTAGTTTTTCTGCGGGATCAGCGCGGTTTTGATCTTGGCGCGGTGCGCGGCGATCAGCTTCTCTTTCAGCCCGCCGATAGGCAGAATCTTGCCCGTCAGCGTCAGCTCGCCCGTCATCGCCAGATCGCTTCTTGCGGGCTTGGAGCTTAAGATCGACGCGATCGCGCACGCCATAGCCATACCCGCGCTAGGACCGTCTTTTGGCGTGGCGCCCTCCGGCACATGAAGGTGAATGGCGTGGCGGTTGTATATGTCGCTCGCCGTAGCCGGCGCTTTTTTGTCTTTGTCGTCGAGAGCGTTTGGAATCGACGCCGGATCGATCTTGATCTTGCCTTCGTCGATCAGCGTTTTCACGACGCTGTAGGCGATCTGCGCGGACTCCTTCATCACCTCGCCAAGGCTGCCCGTTAGCTGCAAACCGCCGGATGCGGCGCGAATCTTTACCGCTTCGATCTTAAGCGTGTCGCCGCCGACTGGCGTCCAAGCAAGGGCGTTGATCACGCCGACGATATTTTTCTTGCCGACGCGCTCCACATCGTTGATAATCTTCTCCAGATACTCTTTGAGGTTATCCGCGCCCACCAATAGCTCTTTGGCTTTGCCCTCTAGCAGCGTTTTGGCGGCTTTGCGGCAGATTTGCGCGATCGCGCGGCGCAGGTTTCGCACGCCCGCCTCTTTGGTGTATTTCTCCGCCATATCGCGCAGCGCCGAAGGGGATATTTTCAGCTCGTCTTTATTTAGCCCGTGCTTTTTCAGCTCCTGCGGGATCAGATAGCGCTTGGCGATCTCGATCTTCTCCTGCGGCGTGTAGCTGCCGATATAGATAACCTCTAACCGATCTCTTAACGGCGCGGGGACGGCGCTTAGATCGTTGGCGGTGGCTATGAAAACCACGCGGCTTAGATCGATGGCGAAGTTCAGATAGTAGTCGCGGAAGTGATCGTTTTGCTCTGGATCGAGTATCTCCAGTAGCGCCGCCGTCGGATCGCCGCGCATATTGCGCCCCACCTTGTCGATCTCGTCCAAGATCATCACGGGGTTCATCGTTTTGGCGTTGATCAGCCCCTGAACGATCCGCCCGGGCATCGCGCCGATATAGGTGCGGCGGTGTCCGCGCAGTTCGTTCACATCCTCCATACCGCCCAGAGCGATCCGCGCAAGCTCGCGTTTCAACGCTTTGGCGATCGAGTTGGCGAGGCTGGTTTTGCCCACCCCGGGCGGTCCTACGAAGCAGAGGATCGTGCCTCTGATCTCTTTGGCGTTGGCTTTGCGCCGCTCCAGAAGCTCCCTGACGGCAAAAAACTCCACGATCCGCTCTTTGGGCTTTTTCAGCCCGTAGTGATCAAGCTCCAGCCGCCTTTGAACCGCCAGCACGCTGAGCTTGCTTTTGGAAAACTCGCCAAAGGGCGTTTCGAGCGCCCATTCGATATAGGTTTGCAATAGGTTCGCGTCCGCGCTGTCGGGGTGCATTCGCCCAAGCCTGTCGATCTGTTTGCCGACCTCTTTGTAGCCCTCTTCGCCAATCGACTCTTTTTTCTTTTCGAGCTTGTTGCGATACTCCTCGATCTCCTCGTCGCGCTGCGTCTCCTCGCCAAGCTCTTTTCTGATCTGCTTTAGCTGCTCTTTCAGGAAGTATTCGCGGTTGATCTGATCGATCTTGCTATGCACTTTGCTTTTGATCTCGCGCTGAAGTTTCGCGTTTTCGATCATTCGCGCTATGATCTCCAGCAACTTGATCAACCGCCGTTCGGGATCGGCTTCGATCAGCAGTTCGTAAGATTCGTTGTGCCGCAACCTCAGCGTGCTTGCCACAAAATCGATCGCGCGGTTGGGATCGCTGAAATCGGCGATCGCGCCCAGAATATCGACGGGAAAATGCTGGCTCACAGTCGAGAGCGTCCGCGCCCCCTCTTTGAGGCTTTCAAGCAACGCGTCTATGCGCGCTTTGTCAAATACGCCGCTTTCAATCTCGACGACGCTGGCAAACGCGGCGCGGCTGGCGGGCGTCTCGACCAGAGCGGTTATTTTGCCGCGGGAGAAGCCTTGAAAGAGCGCCTTTACGCGCTTGTCGGATAGAAGCTGCTTTCGCATAACCATACCCACCGTCCCCGCGTCGTAAAAGCCCTCGCCGTTTTCTTTGGCGGCGACGACCATAACGGGGGTGTGATTTACGAACGCCTCGTTCGCGGCGGCTATATTGCGCTCGTCGCTCAAAAACAGCGGCGAGATCATAAACGGATACAAAAATAGATCGCTTTCTACGATCAGCGGCATCGTCGTCGGCATATTTGGGTTTTGCGTCGTTTCCATATTTGTCCCCTTATTCAAACCAGCTTTTTGGCGCCCAGCTCCACGAAGGCTCCCATTTGCCTTCGCCAATTGGCTTGAACGCGCCGATCGCCTCGTAGTATTTCGCCGCGTCCTCTTTGCCCATACGCCTGTACAGATCGGCTATCTTGAGGCTAAGCTCGTGGTTGAACAGCTTGGTTTTGGCGTTGATCGTCGCCGCGTAGGGTTTTAACTGGCTCGCGCCAAAACGCGATACGAAAGCCTCCGACTTGTCCATAGCGTCCAGCGCCAGCTTCTGATCGCGCAAAGCGCGCTTGATCCCGCGATAGTCCGAAAGCAGTTTAAGATAGGCGATCCTGTCGGTATTCTGCGCCGCGCCGAATCGTTTCGCGTATTCGTCGAGGTAGAAGTTTGCCAGTAGGTACTCTTCCGCGTCGAGGTGCGCCATAGCCATCATCAGCGTCGCCTCCGCCAGCAGCGGCGATCCCGCGTGTTCGCCCAGCAGGCTGGAGTAGCGATCGCCGGCAAGCTCCAGATTGTTTCTGGCGATCTGGTCGGAAACCTGACGATACCAATATTCGGCGCTCTGATTGGAAATATCCTTTTGAGAGCAGCCAAGCGCCAAAGCGCCAAGAATCAAAATAGAGCATATATCGCGTTTCATAATACTCCGAAGTTTGTTGAAAACTATATTCTAGCGATCTTGCGGTTTCAAAGCTGGCGAAGGTAAAGGGAGAGGTTAATTTTCCGCGTTATTCATCGCTTCCGCGCGCGCGAGCAGCTCTTTGACGCCAAGCGCGATCGCCTTATCCGCCAGCGCTTTGCCAAGCGGCTTGTATCCGGCGCGATCGCCGCGAATTTCAACGGCTAGTATCTCCCCGCCGTTTGGCAGCCCAGCCACGCCCCGCGCGTAAATTGAGCCGTCGTCAAACAGCTCCGCGCTTACGCCGATAGGCGCCTGACACCCCCCTTGCAGCCTATCGACAAAATCGCGCTCGATCGCGCTCTCGATCGCTGCGCGATCGTCGATTAGCGGCGCGATCATCGATAGGATTTTGGCGTCGGCGGCGGACTCCAGCCCCAAAACGCCCTGCCCCATAGCCGGCAGCATCGCCTCCAGCTCGAATGTGAAAATATGCTTAACCGCGCCGGTTAGCCCGAGGCGTTCCAGTCCGGCGCGAGCGAGGATAATCGCGTCGAAAAGCCCGCTTTTTAGCTTCTCTACGCGGCTTTGGATATTGCCGCGCAGATTTTTGATAGTTAAATCGGGGCGTTTTGCCAATAGTTGCATCCGGCGGCGCAGCGAGGTTGTGCCGACGATCGCGCCAACGGGCAGGCTTTCAAGCGACTCGTACTTTTGGCTTACGAGGCAATCCCTGCGATCCGCCCGTTTGGTTACGCCCGCCAAGACAAGCCCCTCTGGAAGTCTGGTGGGCAGGTCTTTGAGGCTATGGACGGCAAGCTGAGCCTCGCCGCGCAGCATCGCCTCCTCCAGCTCCTTAACAAACAGCCCTTTGCCGCCTATTTTCGCAAGCGGCGCGTCCAGAATAATATCGCCTTTGGTTTTGAAAACCTTGATCTCGACCGCCAGATCGCTATGCGCCGCTTTTAACAGCGAGGCGATATGGTTTGCCTGCCACAGCGCAAGCTCGCTGCCGCGAGAGGCGATCGCGATCGTTTTCATTTCGCGCTCAGCGAATTAACGATCTTTTGTATCTCTTGACGCTTTGGATCAAACTTGCCGTTGATAAAGATCGACGGCGTGGAGTTGATAAGCAGTTCAGAGACGGCTTTCTGATCGATATTGTAATGTTCCAATACCGCTTGCTTGTTAATATCTTTCAACTCGTGTTTCGTTCCGAAAGTCGCGTTGTAAATATTCAGCGCCAGCAGATCGTCGCCAGTTTTTACGATAAGCTCTTTTTCGTACATAGCGCGCTCGGCGTTCTTAGCGCCCGCCAGACGCGAGGCGATCGCCGCTTTCATCAGCGTCGGCGAGACGCTGTGCGTAGGCATCGCGTAGTAATATAGCGCGATCTTGTCGGGATTTTCGCTTGCGGCTTTCAGCAAAATAGGCATCGTCTGACGGCAAGCGGGGCATAGCGGATCGCTGAAAATAATCACCTTGTTTTCGGCGCTTGCGTTTCCGGCAATTAAATGATCGGCGCGGTAGTGTTCGGGTTTAATATCGCCTTTGATCTCAAACTTAAGCGAGTCGCCGGTGTCTATCCTGATAATATCCAAAAAGATATAGTTTTTACCGGCAAACCACACCTCCGTATTGGACAGTTCGCGCGTCTGCTTTCCCTGCGTAATATCAACATCCCAAACCATCGCCACAGCCTCGAAACCCTCGATCTCTTTAAGCGGTATGCGTTTGGTTATCCGCGCCGATTTCAGTTTGGCGTTGGAGTTCGGAGCGCCCTCCAGAAAAAACCGCGCCGCCTCGATCAGCTTCGCGTCGCCGACGGTTTTGCTATCGTCCTCCGCCGCGAGCATATTTGTAGCGATAAAGCCTTTGTAGGTACCAATTTTGCCGTTTTGGTTAATCGGCAGCGTTTTTCCTTTCGGAATAAACGAGAGGTTAATCTCCGCCGTTTCCCACCCTTGCAACCCCTTGATCGCCTCGCGTTTGGTTACGCGCATTTTGTCGAAGGTAAACTCTGGATTGCGCTCAAAAGCGCGTTCAAAATACCTCTCGATCTCCTTGTTTGTAGCCGCGAAAGCGACGCTATTAAGCAGTATAAGCCCTAAAGCCAGAAGCTTTTTCACCCGTTCTCCTTTATCCAGTCAATAACCCGATCAATTTCCAGCGTAAGGCGTTCGCCGCTTTTGCGCTCGACTATCTCCGCCTTGCCCTCCGCGGCGAGCCTGCCCGCGATAACGGCGTACGGAAAACCGATCAGCTCAAAATCGTTCATCTTTACCCCGAAGCCGACGGCGCGATCGTCGAGTATTGTATCTATTCCGTCGTGAATTAGCCGTGAATATAGCCGCTCGCCAAGCGCGGTTTGCGCCTCGTCTTTTGCGGAACTGACGATAATATCGACCAGATAGGGCGCGATCGCCTTATTCCACACGCACCCCTTTTCGTCGCCGTTTGCCTCGATCGCCGCGGCGATCAGACGGCTTACGCCGATGCCGTAAGTGCCCATCACAAACGGTTTGGTTTTGCCGTTTTCGTCGAGAAAAACGGCGTTTAGCGGTTTGGAGTAGCGCTCCCCAAGCTGAAAGATATGCCCGATCTCGATACCCGATCGGCTCTTTAGCGCCGCGCCGCAGACGGGACAGCGATCGCCAGATTTAACCGCGATCAGATCGGCGAAGGTATGCGCGCCGCTTTCGACGCTAACGACGATATGCTTATCCTGCCTGTTGGCGCCGGTAATCATACCGCTCTCGTTTTCAAGCTCGCTATCGACTACGATCAATACGCCCTCGATCTTAAGGTTCAAGCCGATAAATCCGGCGGCGATCCCAAGCCGCGCCAGCTCGTCGGCGGAAGCGTCGGTTAGCTCGTTGGCGCCGATCGCGTTGAGCGCTTTCGTCTCCTCCAGATCGTCGCAGCCGCGTATATAAAAGATCGCGATCTTTTCGCCGTCGTCAAAGAGCGCTTTTTTGGCTACCGCTTTGATGGTTTTGTATTCGGGAACCTTCAAAAACGCCGCCAGATCGCCTATCGCCGTAATATTCGGCGTGTCGATCTCGCCCGCGAAATTAGCCTCAAAAGGCTGATAGTCCGGCTTGACGCGCTTTGCCGCCTCGACATTGGCGCCGTATTCGCACTTTTCGCAGCACAGGATCGTATCCTCGCCAGCGTCGGCGAGCGCCATAAACTCCTTGCTGCCGCTGCCGCCGATCGCGCCGCTGTCGGCTTCTACTACTTTGAAGTCGATCCCGATTCGGCGGAATATGCGCTTGTAAGTCTCCTCCATCAGGCGAAACTCGCGCAACATATCCTCGCGCGAGTCGTGGAAGCTGTAGCCGTCTTTCATCAAAAACTCGCGCCCCCGCATCAGCCCAAAACGCGGTCGCGCCTCGTCGCGGAACTTTAAGTTGATCTGGTAGAGATTTAGCGGCAACTGCTTGTAGCTCGAAACGCGCCCGCGTACGAGATTGACCATCGCCTCCTCGTGCGTGGGACCTAGCACAAACTCGCCCTCTTTGCGATCTTTGAAACGCAGCAGCTCTTTGCCGTATTTGAAAAACCGCCCAGACTCGCGCCAGAAATCGGCGGGCGTTACAAAGCCCAAGCTAACCTCTTCGCAGCCGGCTCTGTCCAGCTCCTCTTTTACGACGGCGCGAATCTTGTCCAGTACGCGCTTGCCAAGCGGCATAAAGTCGTAAATGCCAGCCGACTGAGCCGATATAAACCCGCCGCGCAACAGGTATTTATGACTGATCAATACGGCGTCTTTTGGCGTCTCTTTGACGGTGCGGATAAATGCTCGCGAAAAGCGCAACTTAGTTTCCTTCCAAATCGAATATATCTTTCATAACTTCCGCCACCGTTTCGCTGTTTTGCTTATCCATCGCCAGACGAAGCGCGATGGTGGGCGCGTGCAAAAACCGCTTGAACGCGCCGTGGAGAAGCAGCTCGATATTTTCCGCGTGATCCTTTGGGATAAATCCCTTTTTGGCGGCGCGCTCAAGCTCGATTCTACAGGCTTCACGCGCCTTGTTTCGCAGCGCTTTGATTAGCGGATCGGCGCCGAGCGAACAGAGCCAGCCAAAGAAGTTCTCCACATACTCGCCCACAATCCTGAAGGCTTTCGCCGCCTCTTCCTCTCTTAAGCTCATATTGGTCTGGACGATGGTTTGCAGATCGTCCACCGCGTAAATCTTGATATTTTCGTCGTCGATCGCGCCTATGTCGCGAGGCACGGCTATATCAAACCAGTAGCGCGTGAAATCGACGCTTTCCACAATCTCTGAGTTGATCACCGTGTGCGGCGCGCCCGTGGCGGTAAATAGCAGCGGATGGGCGTTGATAAGGCGCGGCAATTTGGCGAACGAGGCGGCTTGCGCGTCCTCGCCAATCTCGCGGGCGAACTCCTCCGTCTTTTCCAGATCGCGCCCGATCACGATCACTTTGGCTTTCGCGCCGATAAGATGCAAAGCGGCTAAACGGCTCATCTCCCCCGCGCCAACGACCAGCGCCGTTACGCCCTCCAGCGATCCGCCCAGCAGCTCTTTAGCCTGCGCGACCGCCGCGCTGGAAACCGAAACGGGATTTTTGCCCACCTCCGTGCTAGCCCGCACCGCCGCCGCGCAGCGCATCGCGTGATCGCTGACGGCGCGAAGCCGCTTCGCCGCGAAGCCGTGCTCCAGCGCGAATTTGAACGCGTCCTTAAACTGCCCCGCGATCTGCGCCTCGCCGATCACGACGCTCTCAAGCCCGCTCGCCACGCTGAAAAGATGGCGCGCCGCGCCTTCGTCCTCGTAGCTGTGCGCCCTGCCCTCAAGCTCCACGCGATCCACGCCGCTTTCGTTATGGAGCGTGTCCAGCGCGTCGCTTAGCGCGGCGTGAATATCGGCGGCGGTTACGATCAGCTCCACCCTGTTGCAGGTGACGAGCATAGCCGCTTCGTCGATGGAGGCGCGCGATTTAAGCGTTCTCAAAATCCGCTCCTGACGCGCCGCGTCAAAGGCGAATCGTTCGCGCACCGCGATATCTGTGTTCTTGTATGAAATGGAGATTAGTAGGTAGCGCATCGGCGGTATTATAGCGCCTACTTTCTACAACCGCGCGCCCTCCCCCGCCCCAAACTCTTATTGCCTTTATCTCGTCATTCCCGCGACGAAGCAATAGCTTGCAAAGCAAGCGTTTATCGCGTAGGCAGGCGGGTATCCATCTCCATGTAGCGATCGCCGCCTTCGCGCCGCTTTGCCTTCCTACGCGAGCGTAGCTTGCGCGCCGCTTCGTCGCCCCTGACAAAGGGGGACTAGAGGGGGTTTGCGTCATTCTCGTAGATCGCGCCGTATTGCGTTATTCCCGCGTAGGCGGGAATCCATCTATTAAAAAGCAACTGAGCGTAAAAAACTATCAATTGCATTCTCTCCCCGCGCCTTGAGCCGCCTTTTAGATCGCGTATTGAGCGTCTAGCGCGACGAAGGGGTATCCCCGTTAGCGAGCGTAGCGAAGCGTTAAACAGGGGAATAGTCGCGTTTGCGTGTAATAGCGAGATAAAAGGATTAAAGGCTCAAAGCGCGCGGTTTCTTTATCTTGCTTTCTTTGGCGGCAAAGAAAGCAAGAAAGAAAAAGATAAATAAGCGCTAATCGAAAGGAGAAGGTTTGACAAGATGGATACCCGCCTTCGCGGGTATGACGAAACTCCCCTCAATCCCCCCCCTTGACAGGGGGCGAAGCGACGCGATCGCGTTCTCCCCGACAATTCCTTCCCCTTATGCGAGCGCCGCTCCGCGCCTATGCGTCGCGTCAAGTTGATTTGCGCCGCAGAGCGCGGCGGGCGGTTATTCGTACGAGTAGATTGGCGCGAAATCGCAGACGGCGTTTATACGATCGCCGCCGTCCTCCGATCGCGCAATTTCGTTTAGGCTGATTAGACCGCTGGAGCCGCTAACCAGCAGATAGTTCTTTTTGTCTATCGATATCAGCTCCTCGCGGGTATTCGCGGCGCAAATACCAAAAACGCTTGGATGAAAGTTTACATTCTTGTCGTTTTCGCCGATATAACGGATTTTATCGCTTGTTTGCGGATTATAGACGGCAAGAAAGTTATAGTCGCAGCCCGCGCCCGCGCCGGAGGCGTATTGCAGATCGAGCAGAATATGTTTTTTGCCCTCGTTTGCGTAATCGATAGAGTAGCTATGGTTACCGTCTTTGTAAAAATATGCCGTATAATACTTATTTACCTTGTTGTTTGTAAGATTCAGATCGCTCTTAAACTTTTCGATATCGTTTTTATCGAGAACCGAAGCTAGATTTACGGGCGCGATCTCGTTATATTTGCCGTCGATAATCCGCTTGCATATTTTATCGGTATTCTTGTAGCCTATCGTTTGTCTCTCTATCTTGCACGCCTGATCGAAAAAATAAC